>JBJOKQ010000008.1:0-36832 GCA_046046005.1 Bacteroidota bacterium
CATAACGCGGATGAAGATCAACCGACTTCTCGAGGTATACAATTGCTATGTCTGCATAATAATTCACTGAATCCTGATTGGCAGAATCACCAACAAGAAACTTCAAGCCGCGATCCATGTAGCGTGCTCCCGCATTCCCGTTGCACAATGCGCTGTTCGGATGTTTCTGAACATCTGCGATGAAAAGTGTTTCATCATCATGCCATTCAAGATTGCGCTCCAAGGTTATAATTCCTGAAGGAATCATCAGTCCGACGAAAGCTGCCGTTACTGCATACTTCGCATTTTCTTTGGCATATTTCGCTGCATAAACGATTCCCCAAGCGAGCATCATGCAAAAGCCCAATGAAGAATGATAAATCAATCGTTCTCCCATTGTTGCACCGATGTCAAAGATGAGATTGTTTATGAGCATA
The DNA here is from genome assembly GCA_046046005.1 of Bacteroidota bacterium. Classification (GTDB taxonomy): domain Bacteria; phylum Bacteroidota; class Bacteroidia; order Palsa-965; family Palsa-965. Next base: position 417 of record JBJOKQ010000008.1, read on the forward strand.
AAGAATCCGAAGAAGAAAATCATCGCAAAAGCAAGCGGGTGTTTTTCTTTCCACAATCGATACGTTGCATAAAGCATTGCACCCATTACGAGAAGAGAAATCCACACTCCCGGATCACCGGGATTCGAATACGGGAAATGCTGGTAAGAATAATCTGCGGCAAGCGGAACAGGAAAGAACAACAGCCACACGTAATCATCGAGGCGATTGATTTTAGATAATACTTCCTGCGGGCCTTTCGCAAACATGTACGGCTCGTTGAGCGGATCTTCACTTTTCTTCTTCGCTCTTTCTTCCGCAGCTATTTGCGCTTTTGTTTTAACAGGAGTGTCTTCTTTAACTCCCAGTCGTATTGCTCCGTAAATCAAAAGCACTGCGGCGATCGGAACGGCTACGGAAGTCAGTTGACTGTAGCTGCGTTTGTGGAATATCATGAGTCCTGCCGGAATCAGCGCCACAAGTACGATTGCATATTCTTTAGAAAGGAATGCAAGTACGAAATACAAGATGCCGAGAAGCATTTCGTTGCGCTTACGTGACAAATCGTAACGGAAGAATGATTCGAGTGTAAGGACAATGAAAAGCAGAGAGAATATTTCATCACGGCTTTTCACGTTGGCAACAACTTCCGTATGTATCGGGTGAATCGCAAAAAGCAGAACAGAAAGAAATGCCAGGTCCGTATTATTTCTGAAAACATGATTGCGCAGGAAGCGCAGAATAAATATCAGTGAGAATGCAAAGAGTAACACCTGTATTACATGCCGGTGAACAGCAATGCGCATGTTGTCGTCTTTGATTTCTTTTTCAAGAAGATCCCGTTCTGCAATCAGTCGCGACTGACTGGCGATATCGGAAATTCCGTTGCGCTGCATTTCAAGCAGTGAATCGCGCACTTCTTCGAATCGCGCACCTTGTCTGGCCCCGAACAATTGTTGTTCAATGGCGAATGTGACAATGGAGAGCGGGCGATAACGACCGCCTGAAAGCTGTTGATCAACACCCATGCTTTCGTAGAAACTTTTGTATGCATCGTTTCCGAGAATCTGAGGAATACCTGCAAATCCTTTTTGCACATACATGTTCTGACGCATCACAATATCATCATCAAGAGCGTATTTGTTTGTCCAGGAGTTGATGTAGAATCCGAACGCCAATACGAATACGATTGCGGCCTGAACACGGAAATCACGAATGAATAACAAACCTTCAGATTGAAGTTCAGACAGAGAAAATACTTTATTCCCGCTTTTAGCAGACTGAGAAGTAGTGTTGCGTTTTGCCATAGCTACGCGAATCTAAGAAAAATCGAGCGAGTTGCGGATTGTCACTACCGCAACGGAATATTCGCTGTATTTTCGCTTTACCAAACCAAAACACACATTTCATGAAAATTAAATTCGCCGCTCTCGGAACTGCATTGCTTTCTGCGACGTTGGCAACGGCACAATGCGTAAGCATCAGTTGTCCTCCTTCAGTTTCCACCACAAACGATACCGGCTCGTGCGGAAGCGTTGTAACATTTGCAGCGCCCGTTTCATCCAGTACATGTTTAGTATCTATTCGTGATACATTCAACTTTACAGGTGCGCCTCAAACATTTGTGGTTCCTTCAGGTGTTACCGTTCTTACAATGGAGGTATGGGGTGCACAAGGCGGTGCAAACTGGGTGAACAATACGAACTTCGGCGGATATACAAAGGCTGATGTTCCTGTTACACCGGGATCAACACTATACATTTATGTTGGCGGACAGCCAACAACTACTGCCGGAGGATACAACGGTGGCGGTGCAGGTGATGGCGCGGGAAAAGGCGGCGGCGGCGGAACGGATGTACGTACTTCCGGAAATACATATGCAGATCGCCTTATTGTTGCCGGTGGCGGCGGCGGAGCCGGTTATTGGAGTAACCTCCATGTTGTTGGTGGCGTTGGTGGAGGACTCACTGGCGGAGATGGTTACAGAAATACAACAGCTGATCCGGGCGGACTTGGCGCTTCGCAATCCGGTCCCGGAGCAAGCGGCACGTGCATCAACTTTAACGTGACTACTATGGCCGGCGGATTCGGCTTCGGCGGCACACCGCTTAGCTACAATTGCGGATGCGAAGGTTACGGCGGCGGCGGCGGATGGTATGGCGGCGCCGGCAGCGGAAACTGCAGAGGCGGCGGAGGCGGCAGCGGATACGCTGTTCCTTCAGCAACCAACGTTTCATACGGCTCCGGAGTTCGTACAGGTAACGGCAGAGTAATACTCAGTTTCCAAGGATCAGTTCCACCTCCCGTTGTGCAAACGGCAGGACTTCCTTCCGGAAGTTTGTTCCCTATCGGAACAACAACGAATGTGTTTCTTGCCGATGATGGTGCAGGAAATACAGATACTTGTATGTTCACTGTTACAGTAACTGATAACGACGTGCCGACCTTCACTGCGGTGCAGAACATCGTTGTTGCTGCTGATTCAGGAATGTGTTCTGCTGTTGTTTCGTGGTCACCGATTTACGCCAATGACAACTGCGCTATTACATCTTACACTTCCAGTGCATCCAGCGGTTCAACATTCAATGTAGGAACAACAACAGTTACATTAATTGCTACCGACGCGAGTGGGAATACAGATTCAACTTCGTTTACTGTTACTGTAAATGACACACAGGCACCGTTCATCAGCGGATGTCCTTCGAATATGACTTTGTGTGAAGGCAACGTACTTTCATTCGGTGCTCCGACTGCATCCGATAATTGCGCTTCAACAATGCAGCAGATCTCAGGCCCTTCGAACGGCGATACACTTTCAGCCGGAAGTTACACTGTAGTATTTGTTGCAACGGATAATGCCGGCAACGCTGATACTTGTTCCTTTGATGTGGTTGTGAATACAGCTCCGGCAGTTCTTCTGGATCTTTCCATGAATAATTTATGTCAGAACGACGCTGCTTATACACTCGACGGAGAATCACCTGCGGGCGGGCTGTGGAGCGGTACAGCGGTAACAGGAAACGCGTTTGATCCTGCGGCATCGGGTTCAGGAACCTTCGCCGTGAGTTATACTTACACTGACATCAACGGCTGTTCTGCTACTGCAACTGATTCCATCACTGTAAGTATTTGCACTGGAGTTGACAATAACGGATATGTTCAGTTCTCGATGTTCCCGAATCCGGCGAACGAGAATTTTGTACTCAACACAAATGAGAATGGAACATTGACCATCGTTGATGCAACAGGAAAGAAAGTATACAATGGAAATATCACGCAGAAACGCACGGAGATTAACGTGGCTAATCTGAGTTCAGGTGCGTACACAGTAACTTTTGTGTCTGAAAGCGGACGTACTTCCAACGGAAATCTTCTGATCAACCGATAGAGTTATTGCAATTGAAAAGAATCGCCTCCGTTGTTATCATCGGGGGCGATTTTATTTCATCGCCAACGCTGCGTCGAGATAGTAATAAACGTCAGCAGGCACATCGTCAGAGTCGTTCGGCAAACGTTTGCTTCCGAGTCGCACAACAATCATGTTCAGATCCGGAATTGCCAGAACATATTGTCCCAGAATTCCGCGTGCATAAAAGATGTGATGTCCTTTGTATTGCGGAATCAGCCACCACGAGAAACCGTATGACAGGCATGCAGTGCCATCGTCGTTTTTCAATCCGGTAACTGCAACCGATTCCAGCGCATACGTTTCCGGAACAATTTGATTTCCGTTCCATCTTCCGCTGTCGAGATACAGCTTTCCGATTCGTGCAAAGTCGCGTGCATTAGAGTTGAGACAACAGAATGCTTTTTCTTCGCCGTCTTCTGCATCCAGACTCCAGAACGCATTGTGTTCGCAACCCATGGGAATCCACAATTTCTCGGATGCATATTCAGAAACGGTTTTGCCTGTTGCTTTTGAGATAATAAATCCGAGCAACTGTGTGTTTCCGCTGAGATATCTGAATGTTACACCGGGTTTTTCATTTACATGATCGTATGCAAGTGTGAGTTTACGCAGATCACTTCCGTAATACGCTTCTGCAGGGTACGCGAATGGGTTTACATAATCTTCATCAAAAGCAATTCCTGAACTCATAGTGAGCAAATGACGAATCGTAATTTTTGATCGATCGTCATTACGGAATTCAGGAATGAAATCGCTTACAGGTTGATCCACTGATTTAATTTTTCCATCCTGAATGGCACAACCGATCAGGACACTGACAACGGTTTTCGCCATGGAAAAAGAGTTCGTGTAAGAAGAGGAATTGAACTCGCCCATATATTCTTCGTGCAAAATGGAATCGTTGCGGATAACAATGAAAGAACCCGTTTCAATTGCTTTCATTTTCTCAAGCAGATCAGGACTGATCGTGTTGCTGTTATATCGCTGTGCGAACGGCCAGGGCTGCGGCGTTCCTGATTTGATTTCACGATTGGAAAAGATCTTGTACTCCAACGCAGAAGGACCGGATCTTCCTTGCGCATAAGTATTCCATACCGCTTTGTAGAGATAAGTTCTTCCGCTGAATATCACGAACAGATTGGCAACGGCAATCACTATTACCAAAACCCACAAAAGCCGTTTCAAAAATATTCTCATTTCGTTCGCTTATTACTTAAACGCGAATCGAAAGGAAAAGTTATCTATACGGTTGTGTCGTTGGTGATTTTGCAGGAAAATTGATTGGAAAAATGATGCAGGATTCTTTCGGCAACAGCATTTTCGTCAACCGCAACACCGAGTTCCTTCTGCATGGAAGTAACGGCTTTGTCATTGATGCCACAAGGAACGATATTTCCGAAATAGGATAAATCGGGATTTACATTCAGAGCCCATCCATGCATGGTTACCCATCTGCTTGTTCGTACGCCCATCGCGCAGATTTTTCTGGCTTTCACCGGATGATGAGCGTCGAGCCAAACGCCGGTGTAACCTTCGTAACGCCCGGCTGTGATACCGAAGTCGGCAAGTGTAAGGATGATCACTTCTTCAAGAAAACGCAGGTACTTGTGAATGTCGGTAAAGAATTGATCGAGATCGAGAATCGGGTAACCTACGATTTGTCCGGGGCCGTGATAAGTAATATCGCCGCCGCGATTGATTTTGTAGAATGTGGCATGCAATTGTGCCAGCTGATCACCGTTGACAAGCAAATGACTTTCTTCTCCGCTTTTTCCAAGTGTGTAAACGTGAGGATGCGCGCACAAGACCAAAAAATTTTCCGGAGTTGTTTGCTGATCGGCAGGCAGATCGCGATTCGCTGTTTTGCGGGCAACAACGCGACCGAATAATTCTTCCTGATAATCCCAGGCTTCTTTGTAGTCAATCATTCCTGCGTTCCGGAATTTTACAACAGGAGTTGCGTTGCCGGCAGGAATGTTAGCGTCAGACATGAACTATCTTTTATTTAACTCGCCTTTGAGGAAGTTGATCACATTTACTTCCACTGCATCTACACCGCGAAGTGCCGCAAGTTCAACAGAGAGCCAATCTCCGAAATGGATGAAGTAAATGTATTTGGTGAGCAGATCGTTTCCTTTTGCGTTGATATCGAAGATATGCGGTGTGTACTTGGAAATGATCTGACGATTGAGTTCCATTCGATAAAGATTGCGTTCATAATCTTCTTTATCATTCAGGAAAATCACAGCGGTTTCTTCATTTCCTCCGGCCCATCCAACGAGTTCGTTGTGATTCATTTCAGGAATCACGTGATGCCAGCAAAGGATTTTTGAATTTTCATTCAATTGTTGACGCAGACGAACCGCCACACCTTCATAAGGCGTAGTGCAATAGATTACCGGTGTTTTGCCAAGAATTTGTTTCGCAAGTTTTTCTGTCTGCTCAACGATATCTTTTTGCTCTGCAATAAGTAAATCAGCCGCTTTGCTGATCGTTTCAATTTGATTCGCAGCTAGCAGATTAAAGTGCGTGAAAATCCGGATCAATTGGGTTAAAGAATAACCGACGCAAGCACGCGGAGGCATTCCACCCGGAATCAGAATCAAGGGCAATTTATGTTGACGAGCGAAATCCGCAACTGTGCCGCCTGAAGTAATGCAACTTACAACAGCTCCGCGATCAATTGCTTGCTTCATGCAAGCAATTGTTTCTTCGGTATTGCCCGAATACGACGACACGATAACAAGTGAGTATTTGTTAACGTAATGAGGAATGAAATATCCTTTCACAACGTTCACAGGAACAGCGCAAACAGGGAATGCCAGTTCAGCGGCAATTGAGCCCCCGATTCCGGATCCGCCCAAACCGGTGATCACCACATTCCGAACTTCTGATTTGATCTCCCCGAGTTGCGCATTTGACGCAATCTCCACGGCCTCTTTCAGTTGATTCGGGAAGTTCTTTACAAGTTCCTTCATTTCCATATTTGAAATTTTGGGACGGTGAAGTTAATGAAATTTCATGGCAGGCGTAATTATTTGAAAATCAGGAAAATATATATAAGTTTTACAAATGACGCAACACGCGACGAAAGAATTCAACAAAGCCGTAAATTTGAATAAAACCAACCATCTCGAGGACGACATTGTCGTAAAAAGATTGGAGACGGATTCGGGGGATTGAATTCGTCAGGTTATACCTCCCGGATTATTTCGGGAGGTTTATTCTACAGAATCTTCTTTTGATTTCAGTTCATCAACAACTTTCTGCTGCGCATCCACCTCAGCTTTTTTCTTGGCTTGTTCTTCTTCGTTTGTTTTGATGTCAGCTTCAGCCTTCTTTATTTTCTCGTTGTAATCTTCAATGTCTTTATGAAGTTCTGCATTCTTTTTCTCCAGATCTTTCTGATCGTCTTTCTGATTGTCAAGCACCTTTTCTGCTGATTTGCGTTTTGCGGCAATTCCGTCTTTAGACATTTTCACCGCAAAATCCTTAACGATAGTTTCCGCAGCTTTGTATGAAGCTGAATTTTTAGAGTCGAGCCATGTTTCGCCTAGCAGAAAACCAACAATAAGTTTTGTTTCGTTGTCATTAATTTTTTCAGTTCGTGCGTACACGTCGCATGTATTTTCACTCACCGATTTAATAAGCGCATTGTCAGCGAAAATCTCATCTTTACCGCTCACTTTTGCATCGTAACTTTTCATTTTGGATTTCCATTCCTTTTCAATTTCATCAGGAGAAGAATCGTATATAGTTACTACAAGGCAGTTGTGTGTGCCGCCGTTGATTTTTTCGTTTTTCTCTTCGACTTTGATTTTAATTTTTCCTCCATCTGCGAATGACGGAACGGAAGCGAAGATGAAAGCAGCAATGAGTATGAAATTTTTCATCGGATTGAATTTATGTACGATCAAGTTAAGCAAATTTCATTCCTTTCGCACCAAATCGAAAGGACAACAATCATATTGCGGGGAATAATATCACTCGTCAACTTCCGAAACACCGCCTGAAACGACAAACTTCATAACGTCGGCAGCATTCGCTTCCAATGGTGTAACGTTGCTTGCGGGAACTATGAGCAGACGGCCTGAAATGGAATACGACATCGGAATATACACTGCAACATATTCCTTCCCGATACCGATTTCATGCAGGTCATCATCAGTAATAAAACCGATTTCACGCACTTCGGATGCTTTGTTCGTGAACACCAAAACCGGGCGTTTGAAAGCTTTTTTATCTCCCAGAAATGCTCCTGTGAAATCTTTTACGGGAGAGTAAATGTGTCGGATTACCGGAATTTTCTCAATGAATCGTGAAGATTCATTAAGAAACAATTGCGCGATAACATTCGAACCGAATATTCCCGCGAGAATGATCACAACAAGGACAAGTCCAATGATGATGAAAGGATCTGCAACCGGATGAACGATAACTTCCATCTGGGCGAACCAACTTTTGATCCAGAAAAATATTTTGGCAAGAATCAGAACGGTTACGCCGGCCGGCACCATTATTATCAATCCCTGAACGAAATAACGAAGTAACTTTTTCATATCGCAAAGTTACGCTCGTTTTCCTTTCGCTTTCTTCTTCGCTACTTTCTTCTTGCCAATCGTTTTTTTGACAATTTTCTTTCGGGAAGCTGCGGCAACAAGATCATATGAGTGATCAATCCACTGCCGATACATACTGTCGTTCACTGAGCCGTCACAAACAATAGTGTTCCAATGCCGTTTGTTCATGTGATATCCCGGCATAACGCACGGATAGCGCTCGCGCAGCTCCTGAGCGAGTTCCGGATCGCACTTTGCATTGAATTGAACAGGATTGTATTCCAAGCCTGCAAGCAGAAAAATTTTACCATTCACCTTAAAGACCATCGTATCGTCGCCGAACGGAAACGTTTCTTCACTGTCGGATTTCGCCAAACAATAATTGCGGAGCTCTTCAATGTTCATAAAAATTGCTTCTAAAGTGTTTGATTCTGTTATATACGATCAAATATCAGCAGAAAAAAAGTCAGTATTCAATTCTGTTTGCCGTGAACGTCGGGCAGTTGATTAATTTTGAACGTGCTGAGGCGATATTTCACATTTCTAATTGTACTTGCATTTGCAAGTTGCAGTCGTAATACGGAGTCATCCGGAATCAGAAGCGAGGTACAGCGTGCATATACTGCCGCTACGGAATACCGTTACAGCAATTACGATTCACTTCTTGTCTGGTCTAAAAGACTGGATTCACTTACCGCCAACGGATCAGCTGAAGAGAAAGCCATGAGTGCTGTTATCAAAGGATCTTGGTTGCATTCTCAAGCAAAGTATTTTCAGGCCAAACAACTGTACAAGTCTGTGCTGATCACGTTGACGCATTCGGCGAACGATACATTGAAGGGGCGCATAGAAGCCGGATTAGGAATTGTATTTCGTCAAACCGGACAGATGGATTCTGCGTTTCTTCATTTTTATCAGGCACTTCGCTTGTTCGAGAAAGCAGGAAACGCTGAAGGTCTCGCAGGAACATCCGTAAGTCTGGCGCAAACATACCAGCAGACAGGACAGTATGATACCGCCCGGTCACTGATCCGATCTTTTTTGAGTAATGGTGAACGTGTTCATCACACAACGCAACTCATTGCCATGCATACGTTGGCAAACATTTACGGTGAAATGGGTTTAATAGACAGCGCGCTGAGAATTGACAAGCTCGGACTGCAAATCTGCGCCGATTTGAATAAACCCTTGATCGCTTCAACTTTTTATGACAACAAAGGGTTGTGCTTTCGCGAGCTGGGAATGTTTGACAGCAGCGCACATTACTTCCGGAAATGTATTCTTATAGATTCCGCAGCGGGAAATGTTAAGCAAACCGGCGATAGTTATCTAAACCTCGCATCGCTGTCAATAGCGCAGAAAGATTTTGTTACTGCAGAGAAGTATCTTCAGCGCGCATTAAGTCTGTGCCGGGCTTGCAATTACACAGCCGGAGTGAGTTCCGCCTGGAGCATGTTGTCGGATTTATACAGAACGAATAATGAACCGGCAGTTGCTTTGGCATATAAGGATTCTCTGTATTCTGATTATCGTCGTGCAAACAAACGTGATCGTCAGGCAATGATTCTCGAACTCGAAGCAGTGTATAACGCAGAGGTCAAGGACAATCAGATCGATCTGCAACTAGAGCAATTGGAGAGAAAGAACTATTTCATTGCTGCATTGATTCTGCTCTCCATTACTGTTTTGGCAACTGCAGTTGCTGTGTTGTACCGATTCAGAATCAGGCGACAGAAAGAGAAGCGGTTGTTGGAGTTGAAAGCGGCGGCCGCTTTTTATGAAGCAGAACAGGTGGAGCGTCTTCGCATTGCTCGGGATTTGCACGACAGTTTAGGACAGATACTATCTGCGACAAAAATGGTACTCGGTTCGGTTGATGGACAAAGTGATATTGCCTCTGCGCTGAATAAATCAACTTCGTTGGTAGACACCGCAATTTCAGAGGTAAGATCAATTTCGTATAATCTTCTGCCCGATGCATTGCAGTTTGGTATCGAGAAAGCTTTGGCCAATCTTGCGAAAAAGCTGAGCGGTGAAACGGGTGTTGAAATTGTTTATGAGGCAACAAACACTTCCCGGCACGATGCTCTTTCAGATGTTGTGTCATTGTCAGTATACCGCATTGCTCAGGAAGTTCTGTCCAATATGCTTAAGCACTCACAATGTTCGCAGATTATTATCCGATCACAGTTTACAGAATCATCCTATATTCTCGAGATGGCAGATAATGGCAAAGGGTTTGACAGCACCAATATTCCTGTGCGTGAAGGCGGATCGGGTTGGATCAATATACGTGCGCGCGTTGCTCTGATCGAAGGGAATCTTGTGATTCATTCGCGTCCTGACCAGGGAGCGCGCATTACTCTTTCTGTACCATTGAAATGAAAAGCAACGAGATCTCACAAATACTGATTGCTGATGATCATCATCTGATCATTGACGGAATACGCAGCCTGCTTTCTGATCAGCCCCAATTAAATATTTCGAGTGAGGCTCATGACGGAGAAGAAGCGTGGGAGAGAATCTCAGAATGCCCGAAAGACATTCATCTTGTTCTGGCTGATGTTACCATGCCACGTTGCGGTGGAATTGAGTTGTGCCGCAGAATCAAACAACAGTTTTCCGGAATAAAAGTCCTGATTGTTACCATGCACAAAAGTGTTTCTGTGCTGAATGAAGCAATTGATGCAGAAGCCGACGGATATGTTCTGAAAGAATCCGGCAAGGCTGAGCTTGTTGCTGCAATTAACCGTGTACTCAACGGAGGAACATGGTACAGTAATGATTTGCTTCCGGTACTGCAGGAGGAATTGAGCAAAGGAAGAATTGCGCAGGAGAACAGAAGTGCACTGTCAATACGCGAAACGGAAGTGCTGTCACTGATCGTTAAGGAATTAACCAGTGAAGAAATTTCTGAACAGCTGGGCATCAGTAAGAAAACAGTTGACAATCATCGGCAACATATACTGGAAAAAACAGGATGCAGAAGTACTGTAGGACTTGTCAAGTTTGCTCTGCAAAGCGGCTTTCACGCATAGTAGGTATTTGTACCTATACCTGTTTTTTCTCAATCTCTGATATTTGAAAACATAATTCTGCTTTCAAATATTCATATGCGAGTACTAGTTGTTGCTCTGGCTATCCTGTTCTTCGGGAATGCAAACACGGCGTCCGCCACATCTCCTGCCGGTCAAGGCGGATTACGTTTCGGATACTCCCGTGGTTTTTACCGCTTTTCGATGGCCGGTCCGGAAATTTACATGTGGAGAATCAATAATGGCTATGTTCCGGAAGATATCGGCGTGCTGGCAATTAAGGAAGTGAAAGAGCCATTTGGTCAACTGAATCAATTCAATTCTTTGATGGCTTACACGGAGTTTGAAGGCTCCGGACTTACCGCTGAAGTAGGATTGGCTTTGCGTCGTTCCGCAACTGATGCAGTTTATACGGCATTGGTGACGGGTGGAGTGGAAGAAGAACGAAGAGAAAAAGTGAAGTTGAGATACAATCAGATTTTTCTGACCGTAGGTTATCGCGGTGCGGGAAGTAAATTGTATTTAGGTGGTTCTTTGGATATAGGGATGTTTTCTGCATGGCGCAAGGTCAACGATGGTAAGTGGTCTCCATGGTTCTATTCTTTTAAAATTTTGGGTGGAGATGTTACTGCGAAAACGCCATGCGCTGCTGTGTCGCTGGTTGCTTCTTACGACATTTCTTATTTCACTTTGCGGGTGTATAGTCAACATGCTTTGATGAATCCTACTTTGAATTCCGAGTCGGGGAAGTACACCAACATACCTTGGTCACAGAAAGTGTTTCCGATTTCACACATCGGGTTAGGTCTAATGTTTCACATAGGAGGAGAATAGTTGTATGAAAAAGCAGATTCTTTCCTTGATGTTGGTGCTTATTTCATGTGCATTGATTGCTCAGTTCACAGTAAATGCAGGTGCTGCGCTAACATACAACCATTCATCTTTTTTCAGTGCGTTCCGTGATGCATACAATTCCACTAATGCTGCGACGATCAGTAACCCAATGGGCAGACCGGTGCTTGGTTACGGATATCATTCAGAGTTCGGATACCGTATTTTCAATTTGCAATCTACCGTGGGATACAGTCGGTTTTCTGCAAAGACACATGCCTCATTCCAAAACGGGGCAAAGCGTGTTGTCGTGTATGAGTATACAGCGGTAATCGTCAATATCGGAGGTTTTGTTGATGCGGGTGAAAGCAAGGTTTATTTTGATCTCGGCATGCTTGCTTGCGGGGTTGATCAGCACTCTTATGTCTTACTGGCAAATAAAGAAAAATCATATACATCCGGCTCAATTTCTCTTGCGCAACATTGGCTGAATCTCGGAATGAATTTCAGAACAGGAATTGACTATGCACTTAATGAAAGTGTAGCGATCCGCGCCGGACTGACATATCATTTCCTCAATAATGACAAGGAGTTTGCACCTGCAATTGAGTATGGAGCTACACGCGCAACATTAACATTCAAAGGATTTGAATTAAACACCGGACTGACATTCAATCTGGGTGAAAGAATTGATTAGAGATGAAGACAGTACAGCACATATATATTTCTGCGCTCATCATGCTTTTTGTATCATGTAGTAAAGAAGAGTTTAATGAACGCAGGCTCGCCGGAATCTGGGAAGCGAAGGAGGTTCAGTATTTGTTCTATACTAACAATGAAGTATCGAAGGATTCGGTTGTAGCCAATAGCGGCGCATTGTATTTGTGGGATGATGATGAACTGGATAATCAGTGGAAGCATTCAATGAGCATCACTCCATTGACATTCAGTTCTGCCCAATCGTGGTCAGGTTCTGCTACAAAAAAGGAATCGACCTTGCTGGGATTAACAATTCGTAAGCATACACGCAAAAAGCTCGAACTTGTAGAAGTTGTAACAGATCCGGATCTGAATCTGATCAGTGAAACTGTTTATTACTTCGAGCGGCAATAAGATCAGATATTTGAAATTCTGAAAAGAACAGGTCGTGAAGGAGACGCATCATTATCAAATGGAGCAAATTGCAAATTCAGAAGATAAGTTCCGTCAAATACTGTATTCGGAACGTAAATGAATTCTGTGATAGATCGCTGAAAATGTGTATTGTGCGGATATTCCCAGAACGCACGATGGGCAAGCAGTTTGCCGTCATCCACTTCACGATCTACAGAAGGTAAATCGATAAGCAAGTGATCACATTTTATTTCTGCGAGATATGCAGCGGCACTTTCTTCCAGGTACGGTGGATTGGAATTCGACCAATTGTTCACCAGTTTCGCTTCTGAATTACTGATGGTGCGCAATACTACCGCTTCCGCATTCTTTCCCTCCAGCATCATTTGCAATTGTGCGCGAGTGATGACATAATCGCCGTTATCTCTTGCTTCAGGAAGTACAGTTATCAATTCAGCGATGAAGAAGTACTGACGTACATGTTCGTTTACATTATAAATCTCAGGCGAAATATGCCCTACACATTCGGTGTGAGTACCATGTCCGTGCGGATTGAAAAATATATTGCGAAAATTTACGGAGCCGCCCGACTTTACTTCACCTACCCAATCTCCTGCGCGTACCGGTTCAATTTTCATCGGATCAACATACCAAGCACGAGCGCTATGATCGTTCATAGGAATTGAAATGTCAATCGGATTGGCGAGATCGGTTTTGTATTCTTTGCCTTTGTGTGTGATGGTAGCGAACATTGCAGTCGGTTTACACGTTGAAGATACTTAAATCAATCTTCAGAGTAAAATGCAGATGACGCAATGCGATCAGCAAGGAGTTTCCCTTTCTTCGATAAAGTGTAAACGTCATTGCTGACGATAACATCTCCGGACGCCACCCACAGACGAATATTTTCCCGGAAGCAGTTGGCGTAATCAGAACCGAAATCTCTGTTCACATCAGCAAGATTAACTCCCCATTTCGCACGAAGTCCGAGCATCACACGCTCGTTGTATCGTTCTTTCAATGTCAACGTTTCTGATTCGTATGAAGTTTTTCCTTCCGTGACAGACTTCAGATAACTCATATTATTTGCCACATTCCACCGTCGCGTTTTACCATCGTAACTGTGCGCAGACGGACCAACGCCTAAATACGGTTTCCCTTTCCAGTAGCTGCTGTTGTGTATAGCGATGTATCCTTCCTTTGCGAAATTCGAAATTTCGTAATGTTCGTATCCGCAAAGTTCAGTGAGTTCAACAAGCTTGTCGAAATGATCTGAAGCAACATTTTCTCCGGATGGAATTATTTTACCGGCTTTCACAAACTTTGCCAGAGCCGTTTTAGGTTCTACCGTGAGACAGTAGGAAGAAAGATGCGGCACTTCGAGTTGAATCATCTTCTCGATGTTAGTTTGCCAGGCCCGTCTTGTTTGTTCCGGTAATCCGTAAATGAGATCAGCTGTTATGTTGATCAGTCCTGCATCCTGCGCGGATTTGATGCTGCGTTCTGCTTCGGAAGCATTATGCGCCCGGTTCATGAGTTTCAGATCCTTATCATCGAATGATTGAACACCAATGCTGAGTCGATTGACAGAGGAATTACGTAGCTCACGGATTTTTACTGCGGTAAGATCATCCGGATTCGCCTCAAGAGTTATTTCTGCATCGCTGCGGATGTCGAAGTTCTTTGCAATAGTTTCAAACAGCAATCCGAGTTCTGCGTCGGTGAGAATACTCGGCGTGCCGCCTCCGAAGTAAATTGTTTCAAGCGGAATGGATGGTAATTCGTTTTTCCGCATCACAATTTCCTTAGCAATGGCGCTCACCATTTCTGTTCTGTATTTCACTGAAGTGGAAAAGTGAAAGTCGCAGTAATGACAAGCTTGTTTGCAGAATGGAATATGGATGTACAGGTGCGGCACAGTGCAAAGTTACTTTTATCTCTTCACAGTCGTGTAATCAGGACTTACCCGAGCGCAGTCAGGACGTAAGTCCTGACTGTCTAAGAGATTTATAGTCCTGACTGATTAAATTTCTTTCTGATACTTTTTGTCGTGGCAAAAAGTATCGCAAAAAGCCGTGTCACGCCCTAGGCGCACACACTTGCCTTCGCTAGTGAATTTCTCCGCCAGCGCCGGGATGATTCACGCGCTCTGCTTCGCGGCGCAACCCGCATTCCAACGCTTCGTGAATCCTCCAATGCGCTTTTCGCACTTGCCATCGCCAGAGAAATTCATTGCTGCGCTTGGGTGTGACAGATGATTCTAACTGAGTTCGTGGCAACCACCAAGTGAGACGCGATTGTGATGTAAGTGTTTTGCGGTGCAAAACACTTTTGTTCCGCCCTAGGAGATCGCAGCCGGGTACCCGCTTGCGGGTGGCGAGAGATCCAAGGCGGGAGCTTTTTTGCGAACTTTTTTGGCGGCACAAAAAAGTTCAATCATTATAACACTTTTTGCTCCGTCAAAAAGTGCTGCAAAAAGACGGGTCGCCCCCAGGTGCACACACTTGCCTTCGCTAATGAATTTCTCTGCCAGCGCCGGGATGATTCAAGCGCTATGCTTGGCGGCGCAACCCGCATTCCAACGCTTCGTGAATCCTCCAATGCACTTTTCGCACTTGCTATCGCCAGAGAAATTCATTGCTGCGCTTGGGTGTGACGCAAGCTTCTAAATGAGTTAGTAGCAACTTCCATGTAAGAAGTCTTTTCCGAACATTTGTGGCGGCACAAAGAAATTCAAATTGCAATTATTCAATCTCCACAGAAAGAATTTCTCCGGTAACAGGACTTTTCGGATACGGAATATTACGCTGATCAAACGGCGCGGGCTTCCACCATTCGGAATCATTGAATTCCTGCGCGATGATAAGGACCATTTGGTTGTCGGGAATTGTAGTGAAGGTTTTGTCCATGTAACCAACAGCCTGCATTCTGTATTTATCAGGACCAACACGCCATACAATATGATCAGGCGTCCATTCTATTTCGTACCAAAATAAATCGCTGCGGAAAAGTCTGTCATGACTGAATGCTGTTCGGATAGTTACTGCCTGATACCAACTGTCCCAACGATGTAAATCGAAACGGTATTTATCAATCGCCAACGGCATAACTCCTTTCACATGTTTTTCAGGCTGCATACATGCAAGATCCCAGTTGGAACAGGTGATGACTACATCGCGATTCCTTTCAGGATGATCCGCGGCAGGCTTCTTCACTTTCGCGTAAGAATCATCGGGCCAGTTAGCGGAAGTCTTCAGAATTTTCATGTTGATCTCTGAATAATTCTGTAAAGATTTTCGAATGGCTTTTGCACCGCGATTGTCATTTTTCGGAATGTATCCGCCCTTACAAATGCTGCGGGAATTCCAAAGTGCTTCGTCCTGATTGCGCAACCAAATTGCATTGACGATTCCGTTCCAGACATTTTCGCTGCTGATAATTTCAGGGAATCGCGCACAAACGCGAAAGGTTCCGTATGTGGTTCCTAATCGCGTCATGATTCCCACATGCTCCTTGCGAAGAACACCTGTATCGTTACCGGGATTCTGAATTCGTATTGCGCCTGTGCGCTTATCTGTTGTTACCGTTTCACATGGTTTGTATGAACTGCGGAAATAATCGCGAACACGTTGACCGTTGTTCTTCTTACCGTTTTCTTCATACAACGCAGCGGAATACTCAGCACCGCCAACATCAGCAACTACCGGAATATTATTGATCACAGCACTTCTGTCTTCGTGATGAAAGTACTGCGCAAATACGGCACGACCGGCAATTTCATCGGAACTGTTGCAGGTTTGACAATAGGAAGTAGTGTCCGGAAGACGATCTGCAAAATCAAATGGATTGATGTAAACTCCGTTCTTTCCGTTGAGCACTGCAGTAACCCGTAATTCCTGGGCTGCTATTACTGTTGTACAGTGCGGATCCGCTTTTCCCGGACCGTGAACGAAGTAATAGAATGGATTGATTGCATGCCCGTTGTGTTCGTTACGGGATATATTCCTTACGCTGAGTGGTAAACTTCCAACGGAATTCGTTTCGATCACCACCAACATGAAACGGTAACTGCCCATTCTTGGATTTCGCTTCCATCGATTATTCTCTACGCCTTCACGATTTCTTTCGTTGATCATGAAAAGCGCATCAAGCTTCAACTGATCCTCTAGCGGTAATTTATTTGCTTCTGCTTTTTTCGCAATACTCTTCAGCCATGTTGTATCCGATCGAATACCTGCAATCATGTCTGCAACTTCCTGCTCATCCGGCTTTCCGATAATTCTGCCACCGAAGTATTTCTCTTCATTTCTCGGATTACCTGCAATACGGAATGAATCAACAATCACTCGTGTTTCAAACCATCCGAGCTCCGGAATTTCTTTAAACTCTATTCCTGTATTTTCCCAACTGCCGTAGAAGTTGTTTTCCGCTTCAACATGT
This sequence comes from Bacteroidota bacterium, assembly GCA_046046005.1. Taxonomy (GTDB): domain Bacteria; phylum Bacteroidota; class Bacteroidia; order Palsa-965; family Palsa-965. The sequence continues at coordinate 17,783 of JBJOKQ010000008.1, forward strand.
TCGTATCGCTTACCATTTTCATCTTCGTATTCCGGTTCTTTGTACGATTCATTTTGATAATACAGTTTGTAAGAAAGGTTCCGCGCCCCGATTTTGTTGTTGCGCACTTCAAATGTGAAGATGAATTTTCCTCCGGGAACCTGTTTGACAGTAGGAATTACGATTCCCTGTTCAACAGCATTATCAAGATCAACGATAAATGTGCTGTCGGCTTCAGGACTATTTGTAATCGGATGAAACGCAGAAACGGAGAATGCAGGACCGAAAGGATTTACAAGGAGAACAACTATGCCTGCAAGCAAAGCAACTCCGACAAAATACAGCGCGATTTTCCTTCCGAAATTCATCGCGCCAAATTAATCATTTCTGAAGAGTAAACTGCTGTCGCCATAGCTCAGAAAACGGTATTCGTTATTGAGCGCATGATCATAGATCTTCCTGAAATCTTCACCGGTGAAGGCCGCAACCAGTAACAACAATGTGCTTTCGGGCTGATGGAAGTTTGTGATCAATGAAGAAACTATTTTGAAGCGATAACCCGGCGCAATCATGATCTGCGTGTATCCTGATACTTCACTGAGATTATTTTCCTGCATCCAATCTGCAACAGTCCGGAGCGCCACGGAAACCGGTACTTCTACAGTGCTGTCGTATGGTTCCCACTGACTTACAAATACAGAATTGCGATAAGTTCCTGCCTCAACAACGAGTTGTTTGCCGAACCAATAAATACTTTCCAATGTGCGCATCGCTGTTGTTCCGACTGCAGTTATGCCGTGATTGTGATATTTCAGCAGATCGAGAACCAGTTCGCGTGTGAAGAAGATCTGTTCTCTGTGCATGTCGTGATCTTTCATCAATTCCGATTTCACAGGCTTGAAAGTGCCGGCACCTACATGCAATGTGACATCAGCTCGCTTGATATTTCTCAAGCGTATTTTCTCAAGCACATCATTGGTGAAGTGCAAACCTGCGGTTGGAGCGGCTACAGATCCTTCCCGTTCTGCATATACTGTTTGGTATCGAATCTGATCTTCGGTTTCTTCGTTGCGCTTCATGTATGGAGGCAATGGAATATTCCCGAACAACTCCAGAATTTCCGCAAACGTTAAAGCCGAATTACTCCAGCTTAATCGGATTTTCCATTGATCATTGACAGGTTCTATTTTACCTGCAGATAACACCACATCATGCTTGCGCGCTTCCAGCGTTTCTCCGTCTTTCCAACGTTTTGCGTTGCCCGCAAATGCTTTGATTTCCACTTCGCCTTTGCGACAAAGCGAATCAATAAATCCCGAAGAAGTATCAGCAGCGTCGGTACAGAATATTTCAATTTCGGCACCTGAAGCACGACGCATTATAATCCGTGCGCGCACAACACGTGTGGTGTTGAATACAATGAGCGAATCCGCAGGAAGAAGTTCCGCTATATCATGAAACGTGTGATCCTGAATTTCTCCGTTTCTGTATAACAGAAGATTGGATTTATCGCGATTGGTAAGCGGATGCTGTGCAATGCGTTCTTCAGGTAAGGAATAAGTAAAGTCGCTTATGCGTATGTCACGCGGATTCATGCACAAATATACGCTGTGTGCACGTGGAATGGAATTAATTCAGAGAATGCGTGACGCCGTTCGGGAGATACGATTTCATCCATCGAATCGCGTCTGTTGCATTGCTGAAAACTTCTGTTGGACAGCCCGGTTTGAAGATTCTCAGATAGAAATTGGCAAGAATGCGTTGATTAAGATTTTTAATTACGAAAGCTTCTGCAAATTTCTCTCCGTTGCGTGAACGTTCAGCAATATACTCACGAACATTATCATCAATAGTGGTTGAAGTTCCTGCAACGTGGATCACGCCGATTTTCATCTGCCCGTAACGTTCATAAACTTCCTTCGTGAGTTTGTGACATTCTTCCAGTGACATTACTGCGTCATCCATATAATCAATACGGATCAACGGATAATCAACAACACTGATTGAATAAAGGGGTTTGGTCATTTCGCTTGTCATCTTGTTTCGCGATTACATTGCAAAGGTGCTGCCAAAACAGAGGGAGATACCGGTAAGTTCGACGACGTGTAAAGCAAATCTGACGAACGGAGACGTATGTTCGTTGACCTGCATTTGCGCATTATTCACTTGGAAAATGCACAAAACAGTGTTGAAATCCGGACCAGTTGTAAGGCTTATCCGTTGAGTTGCAGGAATGATCGGACAATCAAAATTCAAACCTGACTTTGCTCATGATTTCAGAGCAAATAAACGCGTCCAGCAGCGAAATCGGATGTCAACATTTCACTCGGTGAAAGCAGCTTATGAACGGTATTGATCGGTTCGCTTACCGGTTCATCAGATAGATCATAAGTTGCGAAATGCATAGGGATGAATTTCGTTGCGCCGAGATCGCGAAAGGCTTGCACTGCTTCATCCGGCGAAGTGTGTGAATCCTTCATCATGAATGAAGGTTTATATGCGCCAATCGGAAGCATAGCGTGTTTTATTGATGGAAGAAATTTCTGTGCGTCACCGAAATGCGTGTGATACGCTGTGTCTCCTGCAAAGTAGATGGATTGATTCTGAGATCCGACCCAGAATGCGCCCCAGAGTTCGCGATTTGTGTCGTGCATGTATCTGCGGTTCCAATGTTTCGCCGGAAGAAACACAAAACGGATTCCGCTTTCATCGGATTTGAATTCCTGATACCACGCTGCTTCGGTTACAAATCGTGCACCTTCACGTTGTATCAACGGTTTCATTCGAAGCGGACACAACACTTTCACATCGGGATTTCGTTTAACGATTTCTTTAAACGTACGGCGATCAAAATGGTCGCGGTGCGAATGTGAAAGCAGGATGTAATCAATGTTGACTACATCTTTTGTTTTGAAAGGAAACGGAATTAAACGCTTTACTCCCGGCAGATCATATGCAATTGGATCTGTGAGCAGGCGTTTATTGTTGATGCGCAAAATAAATGTCGAATGTCCGAGCCAACAGATCGCATCAGGACCATCCTGAAAGATGGAATCATCATGCTCTACTGTTGGACGAAACGCATCTGATTTTTTCTGACTTCGTTGCGGATTGGCCATAAACATCCATTGTAATACCGTACTGAATCCTGCTCCGAACACACGATCTTCGTTTACAAATCTGTTGTTGACCAATAAATTTCCTTTTACATCTTCTTTGATGAAAGAAAGGTCAGGATTGTACAGGTATTGTTTGTTTTCGGACATGGAAGCGCAATCACTTGTTTCTTACAAAACCTTTTTCCGTCATCATTCTTATTACTGCAAAGTACCAACTTAACGGCAATGCTTTTCGTGAAAACAATGTAAATCGTCCTAAAAAATCTGAAGCATATCTCAATCGGGACGAGGAACTGTTTGCTGCTTTCCAGATGGTTTTCGCTACCACTTCAGGACCCGGAGCATTGTTGCCAAACTCATTTGAATTCTTCAGTGTGGCATTCACATAATTGTCGTACGCATTCAAACCTTCTTTCCTGAAAATATCCTGCGATCGATCGTAGAAATCGGTTTTAATCGGACCCGGTGTAATGTTTTTGATACGGATATTGAATTGTCGAAGTTCGAAATGAAGAGATTCGCTGAATCCTTCCACGGCCCATTTTGTTGCATGATAAATACTGTAGACCGGGAAAGTAAGATGTCCGCCCATTGACGTTACATTAATAATCGTTCCCGCTTTCCTGCTTCTGAAATGCGGAAGAATTCCGCGTATCACATTCATTACACCGAATACATTGGTATCAAACTGCCGGCGTATCTGTTCGTCTGATGCAGCTTCAAATGCGCCTACTGCACCGTAACCTGCGTTGTTCACAATAACATCAATTTTTCCGAAATCTGAAATTGCTGCCGACAAAGCAGATTCTATTGTGTCCCGCTTCTGCACATCAAGTGCGTAGAGCTTCACGCCCTTAAGCTTGTTCAGTTCATTTTCTTTTTGCGGATTCCGCATGGTCGCAGCAACATTCCAGCCGCGTTCACTGAAGTATTTTACTGTGGCACGACCGATTCCGGAAGATGTGCCGGTGATGAGGATAGTTTTTGACATTGTATCGTAATGTGACTGTGATGTCGTTTGCGCGAACGAATTATTTTAAAAAGTCGAATAATTATTAGTTCTTCATATTGGAAGCTGCACAATCCGATGTAAAACAGTTTTAAATTTCAGGTAGTTGGACTATATTGCATAACCTCAATCCCCCTTTTTATGAAACGTTTTATCTCCTGCTTCATTTTATTTTCCCTTCTGACGGTAACACTTTCAGCGCAATGGAACCGAATCATTGCTTATGGCGATACAAATAATACCAGTAAATGTTTTGATGGTTGTATAGACTCATGGGGCAATCAGATTTTAGCGTACACCGACGATCAGAATTTCGGACTGAGTGTTGCATCTTTTGATTCGTGGCACGCGAAGAACTGGAGCTTCCGAACTAATAAAGATGTCTCAGGCGAAACACATGTACAGCAATTGCTGGATGGCAACTATTTGATTTCGTACAATGAAATGTATTCAGGCGGCTTAATGAAATTGGATACCGCAGGCAATATTATTTGGCAGAAGAGTTATCTCGATTTTGTATTCGAGGCCGTTGTTGAAGATACCAATGATGATTTGTATGTGTGCGGTGCATACGGGGCTTATGGCTTTGTTTCATGCCTCGATGATACCGGTGGCGTTCGATGGATTGTAAAAAATGATCTGTCGTCATTGTACAAAGACGTGATTTTTACCTTGGACGGAAAACTGGCGCTAACCGGAACACGATTCGGCTCAAATCAGGAAACAGATTTTGTATTTTCTAAAGTTTCAAAAACCGGCACGGAAGTCTGGACGAAGAATTATTCATACAGCCAAAGCCTGGTTGTGCAGGGACTAGTACAGAGTCCGATTGATTTCTGTTTTTACATGACGGGATACGTCACTCCTTCATCAAATATGATTTTAGGCTCGAGAATCATGTATATGAAATGTGATTCGTCCGGACAGGTTATCGGTACGCGTGTAATGGGATATCAATTCGGTAATTACGGACATGATATTATTCGAACGGAAGGGAATAATTTTATTCTCGCAGGATCGTCACGACCGCAACAGATCTGCGGAGGCACAAATCTTGTCCTCGTTAAGTTTAATTCCAATCTGGATACAATTATGACGCGCCGGTACGGTGATGCGAGCGGAATGAATATGACAGTATACCAATTGAAAAAATACGCGCCGAATCAGAATTATCTTTTCATGCATGCCTATACATGGTCGGTGTTCAGTTACTCAGACGCGATTCATGTCAGAACAGACACGATGCTTACTGTGCCTTGCGACAATCTTTATTTCCCCATGCAGAAAACTGAAATTGTGGTAACTCAATATCCGGGATCCACATTTTCTATTGATTCAGTTGCAATCGGTTCCGGGTTACTTTTAAACCCAAGTGTAGTTCATGCTGCTGACGCTTGTACTAACGCGTTGCTGAATGTGAGTGAAACGCAAATTGGTGGAATGCATTTATATCCGAATCCCGCGGACAGGTTCATACGGATTGATAACGTAAACTATGGTACAACATATTCTGTTTACAATATGCTGGGCGAAGAAATGCTCAATGGGAATTATAACGGAAGAGAGATAGACATTTCCGCGTTATCGCCGGGAGTGTATCTGCTGCAGATTTCTCAAGGTGACAGAATATCTACTGCGCGATTTATTGCCGATTGACGAGCGCTGGTAAATGATTAGGCTATAACCAGCCTTTCTCAACAATATCTCTTGCGTGATAGGTGATAATGATATCACAACCCGCGCGTGCAAACGCGGTCATGTTTTCCATCACGATGCGTTGTTCGTCGATCAATCCTTGTGAAGCCGCTGCTTTCACCATGCTGTATTCTCCGGAAACATTATAACATGCCAACGGAAGTAAGGTTGCATCTTTCACACGGCGAATAATATCGAGATAGGCGAGTGCCGGTTTCACCATAAGAATGTCCGCGCCTTCATCTTCATCCAATAACGCTTCGCGAATCGTTTCATTGCCGTTGCGCGGATCCATCTGATATGCTTTGCGATCGCCTGACTGCGGAGAAGAATCCGCGGCTTCACGGAAAGGACCGTAATAAGCGGAAGCGAATTTCACCGAGTACGACATGATTCCCGTATTCACGAATCCATGATCGTCCAGCGTTTCACGAATTGCGCCAATGCGTCCATCCATCATATCCGATGGCGCAACCATATCCGCGCCGGCTTGTGCATGCGACAACGCCATCTTGCAAAGCAGATCAACGGATTTATCGTTGTTTACATAACCTTCTTCCAGAATACCGCAATGTCCGTGCGAAGTGTATGCGCAAACACAAACGTCAGTGATCACGTAAAGTGAATCACCGAATTCTTTTTTTAAAGCACTTACCGCTTGCGGAACAATGCTGTGGTGACTGTGCGATGAACTGCCGTCTTCCGTTTTTTCTTCACCTACACCAAACAGCAACACTTTGTTGATACCGTGTTGCAAACCTTTGCGCACATCTTCAATTAAAGTGTCGATTGAAAAATGCGAAATGCCCGGCATAGCTTTGATCGGATGCACAACACCTTTACCGTGTGTAACGAAATACGGATACACAAACATGTCTTTGTTCAAACGTGTTTCTGCAACCATGTTGCGTGAAATTGCGGTTTTGCGTGTGCGGCGTGGACGGATGTTCATATAAATTCTATTTAATCTTTCGTTACTGTCATTCTCATCACCGCTCTCACCAATCCGCTGTCGTCAAACGAATCGGGTAAAGCGTAAGTGATAATTCCTCTTTCGCGAAGTGCATTTCCGGTTGCATTGCCCATGGCAACAATCTTCTGCGTTTTGCTCAACTTGTTCTTTACAAAGTAAGCTTCCACATTCGAAGGGCTGGTGAATACCATAATATCTGCCGGAGCAATTTCTTCTTCGGAGCGGTTGATGGTTTCGTACACAACAAGATTAATTACTTCCGCAGCGGGCATTTGCTGCTGCACAGTGCGTATGCTTCCTTTCGCCTGAGGGAAAAGAACTTTGCTTCTTCCTGCCAGTGCTGCAAATTGCTTCGCAGTGATTTTTGTATCGTTTCCTCCTCCAATGAAATCGGCGCGGAGATTGTGCTTGCGTAATTCTTCGGATGTTCCTTTCCCTACAGCTGCAATTTTCACTCCTGCAGGAATCTGTGTCTGTGCAATGAAATGCTTGACCGCATGTTTGCTCGAGAAGAAAATCCAGTTGCATTCCGGAACTTTGGCAATTGCAACACGCGTGGTGTCGATGAGCGCCTTCCCGCTAACCGAAAAATTATTCTGTATGAGAATTTTTCCGAATGCATCCTGTTCGCGTATATCTCTCGTGATGAATACGGAACATGGCGTAATGTTTTTCAATCGCGCAACAATTTTCTCAGCAACGCCTTCACCTTGCGATGTTTCGGAATACAACATGCGCACCGGCGATTCTGCCGTATCGGCCATTGCTGTCCACACGCGGAATGTATCTTCTTCTTTCGTACAATACGCGCCCAACGGCATGTGACATCCGCCCTGGAAGAGATTCAGAATTTTACGTTCTACAGCAATACATTCACGCACTTCTTCATGATTCATCTGCTGCAATAATGCAATCAGCTCATGATCGTTGTCGCGCGTTTGCAAAGCCAGTACTCCTTGCGCAGGAGCAGGAATAAACTCTGTCGGATCCGGCTGCACCACTTCAAATTCAGCGAGATCAATTCCAAGTCTTTCCACACCTGCGGAAGCAAGCATGATCGCATCGTATTTTCCATCGCGTAATTTCTGAATACGCGTAGGAACATTACCGCGCAGATCTTCGGTTTTTGTGTCGGGGCGAAATGCGAGTAGTTGCGCTTTTCTTCTTGCAGAAGAAGTCCCGAGAACCGCATTTTCTTTGTAGCCGAATTTGCGTTTGCGGTCGTAAGATTCTTTACGAATCAGAATCAATTCACGCGGATCTTCACGATAAGAAACAGCAGCGATCACCAATCCTTCGGGTGATTCAGTCGGAAGATCTTTGTGCGAGTGTACAGCGAGATCAGCCTGATTGGTAAGTAAAGCTTCTTCGATTTCTTTCGTGAAAAAACCTTTTCCTTCAAGTTTATCGAGACTCAGATGCTGAATGCGATCACCCTGCGTTTTCAGAATGAGAAGTTCGCTTTCCGCTCCGAGTTTTTTTAATTCGGCCTGAACGAAATGCGCCTGCCAGAGTGCAAGTTCACTTCCTCGTGTTGCTATTTTTATTTTGCGGTTCAATTTCTGTTGTAAAAAGTATAGACAAGTTTACCACGTAAAAGTATTGCGAATTTCGAATCACGTATTTCTGAATGCGATTAATAATTTACGCAACTCTAATGGATAAAATCTAAGGGGGCTCTATTCAGGTCTAAATTCAACCGTCTAACGTCTGAGTCGAATCACTTCGTATTCTCTTCAGTAAGAATCTCTCTCGCCATCTTCATCGGAACTGAAATATATTTCTTCTCCATGTAAGCAATGACTTTATCGAGAACTTCTTTCGCCTGCGGATCCATCTGATCTATTTCTTTTGCGAAAACAGAGTTGAGTGCTGTTTCGCGAATCTCTTTTACTTTCTGAGGAACGACCTGCATTGCCAGTTCAACCTGACGCTGACGGAAATTGTGACGGAATTCAGCAAGGTTTCTGTCGATGATGGCATGGCAATCTTCAATTGAACGCTCGCGCTCTTTCAGGTTTTGTTTTGCAACATCCTGAAGGTTGTTCACTGCAATCAGATTGATTTCCCAATTGTTCAGAATCGCTTCGTCAAGATCGTTAGGAACCGCAAGATCAATCACCACTTTGCGTGAGCGATCGTTTCCTGCTAGTGAACGATACAATGGTTCTGTAATTACAGCCTGCTCACTCGCCGTGCAAGTCACGATAACGTCAAAACCGTCTTTGTAATTTTCAAGGTCGGCAAGAGTGAATGCTCGTGCTCCGATTTCTTCAGCCAGCTTTTCTGCATTTGGCAGACTGCGGTTGAAAATTGAGAAGCTGCGATAACCATGTTTATGCAGGTAACGTAACATCGCTGTATTCGTCACTCCGGCGCCGATCACAATGAAGCGGGCATCCAACGGAACATTCAGTTCACGCAAGCGACGATTCGCCAATGAAACAACTGACACCGGATTACGTGCTATATCCGTTGCAGTATATACTTCCTTAGCAACGTGAATGGTTTTCTTCACCATGATACGGATCGTATCACCGCTCAATCCGTTCTCTACTGAATCATCATAAGCTTTGCGAACCTGTGTGATGATTTCACGTTCACCAACCACGAGTGAGTCAAGCGATGCAGCAACACGGAACATGTGACGCAGTGCAGACTCCCCGGTAAATACCAAAGCGTTATCCGCGGAAACTGTTCCGTTGTCGAGACCGAGAACTGCAAACAGTTCTGTGAGGAAAGAACTTACAAAACGATCGCTGGCTTCATGCTCTGCAACCAACAAAAATTCAACGCGGTTGCAAGTGGAGAGATACATGAGCTCCGCAATACCGCAACGTGATTTCAATTCATTGAGAATTGAGGCACGACGCGATTCATCGATGTGGAAACGTCCGACATCCTGAACGCCTACATTGTGATGAGAAAATGATATCAGAGCTATCTTCTGCACAAACCTGTGTTGCTGATGCAAAATTGCCATTGTAGAGCCACTAGATTGTCAAGGTTCTGTCAATCTCTGTCAAGGCGAAATGTTACATTTGCAAGCAGTTAAATATCAGCGTGTTACCGCGTTCTGATTTTTATCATATTTGCGACTGACGAAAGGCATGAATTCGCTTCTGAAAACATATTTTCTATCTGTAACACTGTTGTTTTTCATTGTTGCAGGTGCGCAAACCAATGAGCTCGACAGTTTGCGATTGGTATTGCGGGAACAGCCTTCCGATACCAATCGGGTGAACAATTTGTTACGGACTGCATGGATTTCCCGTGCTGACGATCCGCAAAGTGCAATGAAAGACGCCATCGAGGCAAAGGAGCTCTCTGTGAAACTCGGTTTCGGGAAAGGAGAAGCAATGGCGTTGTCAACGATTGGAGTCCTGCAATATCGTCGCGGAGATCTGACTTCCGCAGCAGCAACACATCTTCAGGCCTTGCGCATTCGTGAGCGAATTGGTGATTCAAACGGTGAAGCGCGGAGTTGTATCAACCTCGGGAATATTTACAGCGATCAGCGCAATAACGAACTTGCTTTGGAATATTATCGTCGTGCGCAGGAATTGCTTGAAGAAGGAGAAGATTACGAGCGCCTTGCAATTGTGTATCTGAACATCGGAGGAATTTATCTGGCTGAAGGCGACGATAATCAGGCGCGATATTACAGCTCGCTAACGTACAAGCTCGCGAGGAAGATCGACGATCCATTGCTCGAAGCGCAAGCGCTCAACAATGAAGGCGTTTGTTTTCAGCATTTGAATATGCTGGACAGCGCTGCAATTGTTTGTACTAAATCGTATCAACTTGCAGAGGAGAACGGTGAGAAAACCATGATGGTGGATGCCGCAATTAACATCGGTAATTTCCAACGCATGTCGGGCAAAAAGAATGAAGCAGTTGCAACGCACCGCAATGCACTTGAAATTGCAGTTGACATGGGTTATGTGGAAGGATTGCGCGGTCTTTATGAATCATTGGCAGATGATTACAAAGCGTTGGGTGATTATGAAAACGCGTTTGAATCGCAGGTGTTGTTCAAGAAGTTCAGCGACTCAATTTACAACGAGGAGAACAGCATTCGAATGGCAGAGATTGCTGCGCGATATGATGAAGAGCGGAAAGATCTCGAAGTGAAGCGTATGAATATTCAGGCCGGTAGCATAGAAACGCAGAAGAATTATCGCTTGCTGATGATCACTGCCGGTGCCGCGACTCTCGCACTGATTCTGATTGGAATTATTGTGGTAACGGTTTTATTAATCGGACGTCGACGCGACAGAATTACGATTGAATCGCAACAAAGTCAGATTGCAACGTACCAACGGAAAGACAAGTCCTGATACTTTTCCCACAATTTTCTCACATTTATTGCGGGTCTTTCTATTTGATTTAGTTTTGTTATGCCCCTATGAAACTGCACACCTTCATCTTTTCATTGTTACTCTTTGCTTCAGCTCATTTATCCGCACAATTCTATGTTGGCGGTGGTGTAGGTTATTTCCCAAGCGGAATGAGCACGATTTATGTGCAGCAATCATTTTTCCTTAACAGCAGTTACGCCGAAGGAACAGATGGCAGCATTACGAAAAGCAGAAAATTGATGCCGTTTCATTATGGCTACAATATCGGATGGTGTTCCGGATCAAACAAAGAACGCGATGTGAACTTTCAAATGAGCTGGAATAATCTCAGCAACAACAATCATCTCGAGCGCACAAATGATTCAACCGGTGTTGTTACGGTGTATCGATTAAAGTCGCGTCTCAACACATTACTTTTCGGAGCTAAGTTCATGATGGACTCGGAAATTATTGAAGGATGGTCGTTGCAAGGAGTATTTACACGACACACGCTGCTGACGAATAATGATGGCGCAGGATGGAGTAAAACTTCGAACGGTGAAGCGGATTTCGGAGTCGATGCAGGAATCAATTTCAGATTCGGCCGGAAGCTCGGATTGTATCTTCACTACACGCGATGCTTTTTTATGTACTTACAGTACAATCCAAGTTATTTTGGAGTTCAGTTACAATACAAGCTAAAACGGAACTGATGAAACGCATATTACATACGGCATTGTTCGCATTGGTCATGTTTTCAGCAATGACATCAGCACGCGCGCAATCATTCATGGAGATGTTTGAAGGAGAAAACCTTTCCGTTTTCCACGTGTCTGTTGGTGCAAGTGGTGGATCACTGAAGAACGAATCATTCGATCAGTATATTGATTCTTATAATGAAGTGAATCAATCTGTATTGAAAGAAGACTTCAATCATTTCCGTTGGGTATCCGGGTACGAAATTGGTGTTAGATGGACGATTATGGAAGTTGGAATTGGCGGTTATGACGGATTCAAACAGGAAAGAGTTGTTTCGCCGATCCGATCACGTGTGATGGATTTCAAGATCAGATATTTCAATGCACTTGCATCGTTTCCCATGGGTAAGGAAAGATTCGTTTTTTCAATCGGATTACAAGCAGTGCGCAGCGTGTTTTCAGCTTCATTGCTTTACAATAATGGCGCAACGAGTTTCGGGAAAGAATCCGGCTTGAACGGTAATTATAAGGGACTTGGAGCGAATGGGTTATTGCGCTTAGAAGGAATGATTGTGAAAACAGAACAACATGCAGTTGGCATAAGTGCAACTTTCACAGGGGCGATTGCAGGTGCCGGAGGCAATTGGACGGATAACAATGCTGCTAAGAGCGGCATCTTAGTCAACTCCGTAACATCAACAGAAGTAAAAACATCGTTCACCGGATGGTCAATCGGTTTAAACTATCATTATTCTCTCGGCAAATGAAAATACTGAAGTACATATTGATTCTGGCCGTTGTAATTGCAGCTTCATGTAAATCCGACAAGTACATCAGCAACCGCTTTGCAGGTACATACGAAATCACGAAGTATACAAGTCAGCTTTGGGACAGCACGGGAATGATCAGCGCAACAGAATATCCTTGCAATTACGTTTTCTATCTGAGCGCAAACGGGAATGAGTTCGGCGATGCGCCCGGTAAAATGGACACTTCCGGTACAGAACCATCTTTCCTTGCTCCTCTTTTATTATATAATTATACAGGATTAGATCGCTTACTTTTTGAGTGGAACATCGGCACGAGTGATAATTACCGCTTGAGTTTTTTAAAGTTCGACGGTTTGGTAACACATACATCGCTTGTTACTTTGGAAAGGAATAAACTCGGTCGAGTAAAGGCATTTACGTATGTGAAAGTGAATCCTGACGGAACTTACTACTACGAAATCTACGACGTGAAAGTGAAACATTAAACTCCACCGTCCGCGAAGCGTATTTTCTCATTCGGAGTTTTGTATCTTTCCATATGCGTTCGCGGATTTTCAGGCTACTTGCATTTCTTGTTTCTTTGTTATTGCCTGCATATCTGCCTGCACAATCGCACAATTTCGGAAATCCGGATTCACTTCGTGCTCTCGTAAAATCGTTGCCGGACGACAGTAACAAAGTGACATGTTATCTGCGACTGGGAAAAATTGCCAACGTTGAGAGCAAATATGATTCTGCACTTTATTATGGTACGAAGGCGAAAGTGCTTTCTGAAATCATCAGTTATCAAACCGGGATCGCAACGGCTAATCAGGACATGGCGGTTACATACTGGTATATCGGCAACTATACCGAAGCGCTGAATCTGAGTTACGAAGCATTGGATGTTTTCACGAAGTTGAATCACCGAAAGGGGATGGGACAGGTGTACAACAACATGGGAATTGTTTACGCCAGTCAGAAGAATTATCAGAAAGCACTGGAATGTTACCTGATTACATTGGGCATCAAGAAAGAAGTCGGTGATCAGAAAGCAATGTCGAGCACGCTGATCAATATCGGGGCTGCATACGATTACCTGAAGGAATACGATAAAGCATTTAACTATTACCGTCAGGCGCTGCAATTGAAAACGGAAATGAAAGACCGTAAAGGAGAAGCAACGTGTCTTATGAACCTTGGATTGGTGCATCAGAATACGGGCAATAACGACAGTGCGGAATTCTACTATCAGCAAAGTCTGAAGTTGCGCAGAGAAATTCACGATAAACGCGGCGTGGCTTCTTCGCTGAGTACATTGGGTACCATGTATTTAATGAACAAACAATACGTATTGGCCGAACGTTATTTATTGGAAGCTGATACGTTGTCAGATGCTTTGGGAACACTTGATCTTTCAGCATCGATTTGGGGACAACTTTCCGACTTGTACGAAGCAACGAACCGTCCGGTAGATGCATTAAGCGCATTCAGAAACTATACTAAGCTTAAGGATTCCGTGAACATCGAAGAAGCCAACAGTAACGCTGAGAAACTCGAATTAAAATACGAGTTCGAAAATGAGAAGCTGGCATTGCAAAAAGAGCAGGAGAAACGTGATGCAATCGCTGAGGAAAGTAACAAGCGACAAACGTTGTGGATCATTCTTATCTCAACAGTACTTTTCCTTGTAGCAGCATTCTCTGTATTTCTTTTTTCAAGATTCAGAATTATCAGAAGACAGAAATCCATCATTGAACAACAGAAAGTACTCGTTGAAGAAAAGAGCCGCGAAGTATTCGACAGTATTCGCTACGCAAAACGCATACAATATACTTTACTCGCGCATGAAGATTTCCTGAAGTCACAATTGCGGAATTATTTTGCGTTGTATCAACCGAAAGACATTGTGAGTGGAGATTTTTACTGGGCAACGGAGATGAAGGGCCGTTTTTATCTGGCCGTTTGCGACTCAACGGGACATGGCGTTCCCGGTGCCTTTATGAGTTTGCTTAATATTTCTTTCCTGAATGAAGCGATTACCGAAAAGCATATTGCCGAGCCTGACGCGATTCTGAATTACGTTCGGGAAAAATTAATTGCGCACATTTCACAAGACGGAGCGCAGGATGGAATGGACGGATCGTTGATTTGTATAGACAAAGCATCGGGAGAATTGAGTTACGCTGCTGCAAATACTACTCCGATTCTGGTTTCACACGGCAAAATCATTGACGGAGAGACCGACAAAATGCCGATAGGCAAAGGAGAGAAAAGCGAACCATTCAGGAAATTTAAATTCAGCGTTGAGAAAGGCGATATGCTTTATCTTTATACAGATGGATTCGCGGATCAGTTCGGAGGAGAGAAAGGAAAGAAGTTCAAGCACGCGCGCTTGCGTGAATTATTCGGACAGCTTGCAGAAAAGCCGGCAGAGATTCAGCGTAATGAACTTGACAATGTATTCAATGCGTGGAAAGGACAGTTGGAGCAGATCGATGATGTTTGTATTGTGGGTATCCGCATTTAAATCCGCACTGGAATCAGTATCTCCCGAAATTTTCAAATCAATCAAACGGCACACCGTTGTTGCGATTTTTCTTCTGGCGTCTTCGACTTTAGTTGCTCAAACAAGCGCCGCATGTGCCGAACAGTTACAATCTTCAGCACAGTTGTACTTTTCAAATCCCGACTCATCCAACGTATTGGCAATACAAGCGCAGCGTTGTGCAGAGGAATCGAATCAACCCTTGATGAAAGCAAAGGCGCTCGCTTTTCAGGGGCGCTATAATTTACTGAAGTCCGATCTGGAAGATGCTGAGAAAAGGCTGAATGAAGCTGAGGTGATTTATCGCGAGCACAATGATAATGCAGGTATCGCTTATGTTTTGAAATTGAAATCAATTCTTCAGGGTCGTATCGGAAATGAAGAGGAATCTGTTGCTTTGCTGGAGAAATCCGTTGAGATGTATCGACTCAGTGACGACCACGAAGGCTTGATCGCGGCATTGCTGAACATCAGCCTTGATCACACCGACAGCGAACAATACGATAGAGCAGAATCGGACCTCGCGGAAGTGTATCAGTTGATCGGCAAGGACACCGTAGAGAATCACTACTACTATTTTCAGAATCTCGGTGGCTTGCGCCATGCTCAGGGAAAATTCGGCGAAGCCGTTGTATTGCTCAGTGCCGCTGCACGTGTGGCAACAAAATATGAAATGGAAGACGCAATACCCACGATTAACACGCGACTTGCAATTTCATTTATGGAAATGAACAATTTCCCGGCTGCAGACTCCTGTCTCCAAATCGCTGAAACAATTGCATACGACGGCAGCATGTTGCATGAACTTGCTGAAGCGTACGAAGTGCGAATTGATTACTATCGCAAACGCGAAATGTATAAAGAAGCGCTGGAAACAATGACGCGGCTCACGGAAGTGAACGGTAAGATTCTGAACATCGAGAAGATCAACAGTATCGCTGCTTTGGAGAAGAAACTCGCTTTGTCGGAGAAAGAGAAGCAACTGGAAAAACAGAAAGCAGATACGGATCATGCCCGTGCGCAAACAGAAAAGCTATTATATGTTGCTGCCGGAATATTTCTCATTCTCATCATAACGGCCGTGATGTTTTTCCGTACACGCAAACTGAAGAATCACATTGCAAGTCAGAACTACGTGCTCGAAGAGAAGAACAGCATCATCGAATCGAAGAACCGCGATATCACAGACAGTATTACTTATGCGAGTCATATACAGCAATCCATTCTTCCTGCAGATTCTCAGATTGCGCAACACTTCACGGATTCGTTCGTAATGTTCCGTCCTCGTGATATTGTAAGCGGGGATTTTTATTGGGTAGAACAAAGCGGAGATGATGTTATCCTGGCAGTTGGCGATTGCACGGGTCACGGAGTTCCGGGAGCGTTCATGAGTGTGATCGGAACCAATTTGCTCAATGAGGCAGTGAACGAACACGGTATTACAGAACCTGCTGCAATACTCAGTCGTATGCGTAAAAATCTGATCGCGTTTTTGCAGAAGAACAGTGACGGCAAAGGCGTAAAAGACGGGATGGACATCAGCGTAATTGTTTACAACAAAAAGAAGTTGACTGTGCAGTTTGCCGGGGCGTACAATTCAGTTTATCGTATACGCAACGGAGAATTATCAGAGTTTCATGCCGACAAAACTCCTGTAGGATTTTATTTCGAAGAAGATCTTATTCCTTTCACAACAAGAGGCATTGACATTGTGAGCGGAGATCATATCTATTTGTTTACCGACGGGTTTGCTGATCAGTTCGGCGGACCTCGAGGGAAAAAGTTCAAGTACCGTCAACTGAAAGAAAAACTTTGCGCCGCGAGTTCAATGTCATGTTCTGAGCAGAAATCGCACATGGAACGCGTGTTTGACGAATGGAAGGGCAACCTCGAGCAGATTGATGATGTGTGTCTGATCGGCGTTAAGTTTTAGTGCGTAATTTTGGTAATTAAGCCATGGAAAAACTCGAAAACTACATCAACGGGAAGTTGATTGCGCCTTTGAAAGGCAAGTACATCGACAACTATCATCCTGCTACAGGAAAAGTATATTCACTGATTCCGGATTCCGATGCGGCAGACGTGCAGCTCGCGGTTGATGCTGCTAAGGCTGCGTTTCCAGCTTGGTCGGTGACACCAACTGAAAAGCGTTCGAAGATCATGATGAAGATTGCTTCCATCATTGAGCGCGACATGAAGATGTTTGTTGAAGCGGAATCGAAAGACAACGGAAAGAGCGTGCATACTGCGGGAATGGTTGACATTCCTCGTGCGGTTTCCAACATGGAATTCTTCGCAACGGCAATCATGCATTACGCAGCGGAGTCGCACATCATGGAAGATACTGCGATCAACTACACCATGCGTTCACCGATTGGCGTTGTAGGTTGTATTTCTCCATGGAATTTACCGTTGTATTTGTTCACCTGGAAAATTGCGCCGGCAATTGCTGCAGGAAACTGTGTTGTGGCAAAACCTTCGGAAGTTACACCGATGACAGCGTATCTTTTTTCGAAAGCGTGCATTGAAGCCGGATTGCCTGCAGGCGTTCTGAACATTGTTCACGGACTCGGAGGCAGCTGCGGACAAGCGATTGTTGAGCATCCGGAAGTGAAAGCCATTTCATTTACCGGTGGAACAAAAACAGGCGCGGCTATTGCGGCAACAGCGGCACCGATGTTCAAGAAACTTTCATTGGAGCTCGGCGGAAAAAATCCGAACATCATTTTCGCGGATTGCGATTTTGAGAACATGCTCAAAACAACAGTGCAATCTTCATTCGCAAATCAGGGAGAAATATGTCTTTGCGGTTCACGCATTTTTGTCGAGCGCCCGATTTACGAAAAGTTCAAAGCCGCATTCGTGGAGCGCGTATCACAATTGAAGCCGGGAAATCCTGCAGACGAAAAAACACGCATGGGCGCGATTGTTTCGAAACCGCACATGGAGAAAATTCTTTCGTACATAGAACTCGCACAGCAAGAAGGCGGAAAAGTTTTGTGCGGAGGGAAACGAGCAATTCTCGATGGAGATCTGAAAGACGGATGGTTCATCGAACCAACGATCATTGAAGGTCTTGCGTACAACTGCCGCACCAACATGGAAGAAATATTCGGACCGGTGGTAACCATCATGCCGTTCGATAACGAAGAAGATGTTGTTACCATGGCAAACAGCACCATGTACGGACTCGCGGCTTCTGTGTGGACGGAAAATCTCACACGTGCACATCGCATTGCAGGTAAAATCCAAAGCGGAATCATCTGGATCAACTGCTGGTTGCTCCGTGATCTGCGTACGCCGTTCGGCGGAATGAAAAGTTCCGGCGTTGGTCGTGAAGGCGGATTTGAAGCACTACGTTTCTTTACAGAACCGAAGAACGTTTGCATTAAGCTTAAGTAATCCAAACGTTTTACCTTTTATTTCTATTAATTGATCGGTTACTCCGGATAACATGGAAGTATCTGATCATTGCATTCATTTTTCGCGAATTACCGGAGCTGTCCGCGGATTTTTGCGGTGGTTCGGATTTAATTTGCGATTTTCAATATTTATAGTTCCTGAGAATTGTATTTGCTGCCAATGCCGTGTGCGGAGGTTGATCTACATTCGTAATGTAATAGTTCGTTATGTTTTTAAGCACACGCAGATTCCTTACCGTTTTCATCAGCGCTTTTGTGATACTGTTATTCATGACTGGTGCGGGATCGGAAGAATGGAAGAAGAAGGAATATGTCATTATAGAGAATGATTCAATCGCACGCTCAAACAAAGAAGCGTTGCTGATTATTCCCGGTTTCGGTTCGCGATCAGAAGGTGTGGGCGACATTGCCGATTATTTCCGCGGCAAAGGATATGATGTGTTCATTCCATCTTACATCAGTCGCGACTCATTAAATGCGTGTGTTGAGAATCTGGACAGGTTCATCAGCACAAACAA
>JBJOKQ010000009.1:0-35312 GCA_046046005.1 Bacteroidota bacterium
TCCTGCACACAATCCGGTAGCTGTTGCAGTGTTCTGAACAGGAACTGTACTCCATTGATACGTAAACGGTCCGACACCACCTGTTACTACTGCTGTTGCAGTTGCAATGCAATCACCGTTACACGGATTGGGAACAATTGTAGTTGTAACTGTGAAAGCTTGCGGTGAAGGATTCTGATTGCGTTGAGTTAGCAGGCGTGCGTTATTCTCCAATACAATCGATGATCCTGCAGATGTGTCAACGGATAAAGCCGCAATTGACACATTATTCTGAACAATCAATCTGCATTTATTTTCAACTGTGATTTTATTTTTCACGAAGAAATCCGAGGCAATGGAATAAGAGCTGCTGCCTGAAGACGGATTGGTAAAGTGAAATTTACCAGTGAAAACGTGACCGCTCGTGTTGATTTCGGGAATTGAATTGTCGCGCGCATTTGCAATGGCATCCTGTAAATACCAATCACCTTCAAACTGATCAATGAATCGAGTGTCAACAGCAACATTTCCGCCAATGTGTATGGATCCGTTTCCTTTGAGAACGCAAGGACGCATACTTCCCGACATGGCCATATTTTTTGATGTTCCGAAATTAAAATCTCTGCAATACGCCTTGTCGTTAACGAATACTGTATCTGAAGTCGCACTTATCGGAATAAAAATATCGTCGTTGATTGTCGGAACACCATCGCCGCCAAATCCATCAGGAGTTACTGACCAATGATATGAGTCGTTCCAATTACCGCTTCCATTAACCCAATAGAGTTGTCGCGCCGAAGTGATTCCGGAAACGATAAGCAGCAGAGCCAGTAGTAAACGCTGTTTCAAATTCAAATTGTGAAGAGGTTTGCCGTAAAGTTCGCATTAAGTAGTGCCTGTATCGGGCGGCTGAAGAACAAACTTCAACAGGGGATTGTGAAAACGTCCGGAACAGGCGAACTTGATGTAACTTTATACCCGAAATATACTTGTATCCCGTGACAAATCAAAGTGAAAACAGCGGTAAATCCTCCGAAATCCGCGTTCTGATCAATATCGGAGATCAGTTTATTGAAGAGGCCAATATTCAATCGGTAGTTCGCTTCGGAAAAGGAACGAAAATAGTTTTGGTCAGCGGACAGGAGTTGATTGTCCCTGCTTCCTATGAGCGGATTGCAGAAGTTGTTCGCCACAACAAATAAACCGGTGCAATTGTCAGGCGCTGAATAGCATCAGTAATCCGAACTCAATTGCGAAACCGGCAACGAAGCCGGCGAGAATCTGTAACGAATTGTGTGCTTGCAGTATCAATCGCGCTGTACCCAATGTTCCCGCACAGAGGAAAAGCAACGCCAGCCACAAAGGATTTCCTTCCTGAAGCATGATGAACATGCTGGTTACGCCTCCGCAAAGTCCTCCGATTCCGATCATATGCAAACTGATTTTCCATTTCAGATTGACAATCATTGCAACAACCATTGCTCCTGTTGCACCAAGAATGAATAAAGGAATTACAGGCGGAATTCTTCTCGCCTGAACGAGAACATAAAATGCAATGGCATACACGATGGCTGATTGCAGTAATGGCCAGTTCCGTTCTTTCTGATCTTCCATGTACACGCTGCGGATTTTACCGAAGCGAATCATGATAAATACAGAGAGCAACGGCAGCAGAAATGTGCTGCAGAAGATCAAAACGAACAGCAGCATGAAGTAATCAGGAGTGAGAACACGCGCAATGCTTCCGAATAAAAAAGCATAACAAACAAGTGCGTATGAAGGCATCAGCAAAGGATGCAGTATGATGCTGAGGAATTGTGAAACCGGACGCAAAATCAGATTTCTTTACGCATTCGTGCAACCGGAATTTCCAATTGCTCGCGGTACTTGGCTACTGTACGGCGTGCGATGTTGTATCCTTTGTCTTTCAGGATTTTTGCGAGCGCATCATCCGTCAGAGGACGTCGCTTGTTTTCAGCTGCGATGCAATCAGAGAGAATTTTCTTCACTTCCCGCGTTGAAACTTCTTCACCTGAATCGGTAGAGAGTGATTCGGAAAAGAATGTTTTCAGAAGGAATGTTCCGAATTGCGTTTGAACATATTTACTGTTGGCAACACGTGAAACTGTTGAAATATCGAGACCGATTTTATCCGCGATGTCTTTCAGAATCATCGGCTTTAAAACAGTTTCATCTCCTTCGAGAAAATACTCGTACTGATATTCCAGTATGCATTGCATCGTAAGAAGCAGTGTTTGCTGACGTTGTTTCAACGCATCAATAAACCACTTGGCAGAATCGATTTTCTGCTTGATAAAAGTAACCGCTTCCTTGCTGCTCTTGTCCTTGCTTCGTGCATATTCCTGCAACATTTGGCCATACATTCCGCTTACACGCAATTCCGGCATGTTACGTTCGTTCAGCGCGAGTTCCAGTTTCCCGTCGTTGTTGTAAATGATAAAATCAGGAACAACATCCTGCGCAGCGCGAGACGCGTCGCCTGCGGCATTACCCGGGCGCGGATTCAGATGAATAATTTCATTGATTATCTGCTTCAGCGATTCTTCTTCAACCCCAAGACGTTTTGCTATTTTATCGTAATGCTTCTTGGAAAACTCTTCCATGTGTTCGCGGATCACGCGCATGGCAAGAATTGTTTCGGCAGTTTTATATTGTTTGCGTTGCAATTGAAGCAACAAACATTCCTGTAGATCACGTGCACCAACACCGGGAGGATCGAACGTTTGAATCAGAACAAGCATTTCCTGCAATTCTTCTTCTGTTGTAGCGATGTTTAGAGAAAACGCAATGTCATCAATGATCGCCGCCAATTCGCGACGCATGTAGCCGTCTTCATCAATATTACCAATGAGATATGCGCCGACCTGATAATGATGATCATCAAGAGGCTGAAGACCTAATTGAGAAAGCAACTGTTCCTGAAAGCCCGGGCCTTGTGAAAGCGGAACTTCTTTGCGCTCATCATCAGGACCCGAATTGTTTGTTTGCTCTTTGTAAGAGTAAGCTTCGTCTTCATCGAGATAATCGTCGATATCGTATGAGTCTTCTTTCGAAGACTTATCGTCGTCGTCATCTGAAGTTACATTGTCGTCGGAATCATTATCGGTCTCTTCATCAAAAAGACCATCATCATCTTCAGCGATGTCCTCTTTTTCCTCTTCGTCGGATTCCGAACCTTCTTCAAGCGCAGGATTGATTTCCAACTCTTCCTTGATGCGCTGTTCGAGCGCCACAGTAGGAAGCTGCAGCATCTTCATCAGCTGGATTTGCTGAGGAGAAAGCTTTTGGAGGAGTTTCTGCTGAAAACTTTGCTTGAGCATAACAGTATAACTCCACCAAATTAATCAAATTGTGTGGAAAGCGAAAATTTGGAATGATTTTTGATAAACCTTTAGGGTCTAAAAGCAAAAAGCCCCCCGAATTATCGGAGGGCTTTTTTATTACTTCTTCAGATTCGCCATCAGATATTCTCTGTTCAGGCGGGCGATATTATCGAGTGAAATTTCTTTCGGACATTCCGCTTCGCAGCTTCCGGTGTTGGTACAGTTCCCGAAACCTGCTGCGTCCATTTCTTTGACCATGTTCAATGCACGGTCAACGCGCTCAACCTGTCCTTGCGGAAGCAGGGCAAACTGAGAAACTTTTGCTGAAACGAAAAGCATTGCAGAAGAGTTTTTACATGCAGCCACGCATGCACCGCAACCGATACAAGCCGCCGCAGCGAATGACGCATCTGCATCGTCTTTAGGAACCGGAATGCAGTTAGCATCCTGTGCGTTACCTGTGTTTACGGAAACGAATCCACCGGCCGACTGAATTTTATCAAACGCAGTACGATCTACAACGAGATCTCTGATAACCGGGAATGCTTTCGCACGCCAAGGCTCAACAGTGATAGTATCGCCGTCTTTAAACGCACGCATATGCAACTGACAGGTAGTTGTTCCGCTCCAAGGACCGTGTGCACGACCGTTGATGTGCATTGAACACATTCCGCAGATACCTTCGCGGCAATCGTGGTCAAATGCAATCGGTTCTTCACCTTTTGCGATCAAGCGCTCGTTGAGAACATCGAACATTTCCAGGAAAGACATTTCTTCAGAAATATCATTTACCTGATAAGTTGCGAATGATCCTTTGTCGCTCGCGTTTTTTTGTCTCCAGACTTTTAATGTGAGATTCATAATCTTGCATTTTACCACCGTGATACAACGATCGCAGCAGTGTTAATATTACTTATAGGAGCGTGCAGAAACTTTAATGCGTTCGTATTTCAAGTCTTCCTTATGAAGTTCAAACTGAACACCCGGTTTGAATTCCCAACATGCAGCATACATGTAGTTGGCATCATCACGCTGTGCTTCACCTTCTTCAGTCTGGAATTCTTCACGGAAGTGTCCGCCGCATGATTCATTACGATTCAATGCATCGATACACATCAACTCTCCCAACTCAAGGAAGTCTGCCACGCGACATGCTTTCTCCAATTCAGGGTTCAATTCGTTTTTACCACCGAGAACGCGAACATCTTTCCAGAATTCTTCGCGAAGTGCGCGGATTTCAGAAATCGCTTCTTTCAATCCTTTTTCGTTACGCGCCATTCCGCATTTGTCCCACATGATTTTTCCGAGTCGCTTGTGGAAATGGTCAACAGACTTGGATCCTTTGATATTCAAAAGGCGATCAATTGTATCCTGAACATTTTTCTCTGCTTCAACGAATGATTCGTGATCTGTAGGAAGCGCTTTGTCGCGGATCTGTCCGCTGAGGTAAGCACCGATTGTGTAAGGAATCACAAAGTATCCGTCAGCAAGTCCTTGCATCAATGCAGAAGCTCCGAGACGGTTTGCTCCGTGATCAGAGAAGTTTGCTTCACCGAGTGCATACAATCCCGGAACGGTTGTCATCAGGTTGTAATCAACCCACAATCCGCCCATGGTGTAGTGAACTGCAGGATAAATACGCATCGGAGTTTCATAAGGATTTTCTCCGGTGATCTTCGCATACATATCGAACAGGTTACCGTATTTTTCTTTCACAACATCTTTACCGAGTTGTGTAATGCGTTCTTTGCTTGCACCGGTTTCACCAAGTTTGTTGGCTTGTTGTTTTCCGTAGCGCTCAATTGCAGAAGCGTAATCGAGATACACAGCCATTTTGGAAGCTCCAACGCCGTATCCGGCATCACAACGCTCTTTTGCTGCACGAGATGCAACGTCACGCGGCACGAGGTTACCGAATGCAGGATAGCGACGCTCGAGATAATAATCGCGTTCGTCTTCCGGAATATCACTTGGTTTACGTGTATCGTCTTTTTGTTTCGGAACCCAGATGCGTCCGTCGTTACGGAGAGATTCCGACATCAAAGTCAGTTTTGATTGGTGATCACCGCTTACAGGAATACAAGTCGGGTGAATCTGCGTAAAGCAAGGGTTGCCGAAGAAAGCACCTTTCTTGTGTGCCTTCCAAGCAGCCGTAACGTTTGAACCCATTGCATTTGTAGAGAGGAAGAATACGTTTCCGTATCCGCCTGTGCAAAGTAATACTGCGTGACCTGAATGGCGCTCGAGTTTACCTGTTACGAGATCGCGAGCGATAATTCCTTTTGCTTTGCCGTCAACAACAACGACATCCAGCATTTCGTGACGCGCATACATCTGTACGTTGCCGAGTCCAACCTGACGCTGCAATGCAGAATATGCACCAAGCAACAACTGCTGACCGGTTTGTCCTGCCGCATAGAACGTACGCTGAACCTGTGTTCCGCCGAATGAACGGTTGCTGAGCAATCCGCCGTATTCACGAGCGAAAGGAACGCCTTGCGCAACACATTGGTCAATGATCGCCGCGCTTACTTCCGCAAGACGGTAAACGTTGCCTTCGCGTGCGCGGTAATCTCCGCCTTTGATTGTATCGTAGAAGAGGCGGTAAGTTGAGTCGCCATCGTTCTGATAGTTTTTAGCTGCGTTGATACCACCTTGCGCTGCGATGGAGTGTGCACGACGCGCACTGTCCTGGAAGCAGAATACTTTCACTTTGTATCCCATTTCCGCAAGACTTGCAGCAGCGGAAGAACCGGCAAGTCCGGAACCAACCACGATGATTTCGAGGCTGCGTTTATTTGCAGGGTTTACCAGCGGAACTGAAGCCTTGTACGAAGACCATTTGGTTTCGAGAACGCCTTCAGGAATTTTTGAATCGAGCTTGCTCATACTATTATTGAGATTCGGTAGTTCGTATTGAGAAAATTACATATTCCAGTGAAGGAGATCTTTGCCCATCACTTTAGCAACGTAGAATAAGATCGGGAACGCAGCAAAGCCAACGCCCATCAGAATTGCAAAGCCGTTACTTGCCATTTTCCAGATCGGCGTGTACTTTTTATTGTTCAAACCGAGCGTCTGAAATCCTGAAGCGAAACCATGACTGATGTGATACGCCATGATGATTACAGCTACAAGGTAAAGTCCTGCGTAAACCGGATTGCCAAGAGCTTCAGCGCATTTTTCAGCAACCGTCATTTGACCGTCGTGTCCAACTTCGCCTGTAATACGATAAGGCAGGAAGAAGTTGTACAGGTGCACAACGATGAAGAAGAAGATCACACTTCCTGTGAGTCCCATATTGCGGGAAATCCATGAAGAGGTCATACTTGCTCCGTCGATTGCATATTTCACAGGGCGCGCATCACTGTTCTTTTTAGTCAGAACCGTTGCCTGCACCACGTGAATGATGATTGCTGCGAAGAGCACAACTTCAACAATGCGGATGAAGATGCTGTGCACCATGCTGTGCGACATTTCATTGAATTCTTTACCGCCATCTCCCCAGAAAAGGTGAAGGTTAGTGTAAAGGTGCTCGACAAGAAACACACACAGGAAAAGGCCGGTAGCTGCCATCACTGTTTTTTTGCCGATAGAAGAAGAGAGAAATTTGTTCATAAGACTGAACGCTAGAATTTATAATTCGATTCCGGTAATTAATTCCGGCGGGGACAAATGTACCCAGTACACGGTTTTTTGCAAACGAAATCCGCGTAAAATCATTCTAAATCGCTTAAAATGTTGAAAACAACGCCCAATTAGGCCATCTGACAATCAAACAAGCTTAGTTCTGCGATGATTCGCGCTTCTTTTCACGGAGAAGAGCTACTTCCTGAGACAGATCTTTGTTTTGCTTTTGCAGTTTGGAAACAACAACTGAAATATGAAGAAGATAAATGAGCACAGCGAAAATAGCTCCCGTGAAAACGAGATTCGGTGCCTCAACGATCCCGAGCATTTTTGAGATTGTTTCCAATCCGTTTCGCCAGAATGAGAATAACAACAGCACCGCGGTGCTTACGATCCAAACGATGGAATATTCTTCACGCAGTTTGCCCCGTATGATGAGACGTACGATGTTCGCCAGGAAAAGCAGGCTGACGGTTATTGCGATGATCTGGATTCTTGCCATTTTCTGCTGAATTTAAATCGGATAAAAGTATAGAAAATTGCCAGCGTCACTTTCAGCATGTAATAAACTGAAGAAACTGCGCCGATAGAAGAAACTCCGCCCTGACGTTCGCGCATCTGTACCTGCATTTCACCAATACGGAATTTATGGAGTGCGTAAATGATTACTGCTTCCGGTTCGGGATATTCATCCGGATAATATTCATTGACTACACTAAGAACTTTTCTGTTGATCATTCGAAATCCAGAAGTGCTGTCGTGCACGGTTACTCCAACGAGAAAACGATTCAGGCGCGTGAAATAATTAATTCCGAAACGGCGTAGCCACGAAGACTGAAATCCGGTTTTACTGATAAAGCGTGAACCTATCATGACATCAAATCCGCCGGTCTGCATT
Source organism: Bacteroidota bacterium (assembly GCA_046046005.1). Lineage (GTDB taxonomy): Bacteria > Bacteroidota > Bacteroidia > Palsa-965 > Palsa-965. The sequence goes on from JBJOKQ010000009.1 coordinate 7,852, forward strand.
TCACGGATCAGATTCGGAATTTCTTCTGCAGGATGTTGTCCGTCACCGTCGAGCTGTACAGCATAATCAAAGTCATTTTCGAATGCGTAACGAAAACCTGTTTGCACCGCTCCGCCAATACCCAAGTTCACCGGTAATTGCAGTGCAACGCAGTTCAGTTTACTGATGATTTCTCCTGTAGTATCGCGAGAACAATCGTTAACCACGACTGGTACACAGGCAAATCCTGCCGGCATTTTAATTGCATTGATTTCCCCGACCACATTGGCAATGGCTTTTTCTTCATTGTAAGCAGGAACAACAACTGCAATGCGGGGCATAGAGGTTACGCTTGAGGCAGGGTGAAACACAAAGTTAAAAGTGTTGTGCAATGTCGGAGCATATGTGTTATAATGATTTTCATCTACCTTTAGAGTCTTAGACAAATCACATATGCGTTACGATACAATTCCGAACAGCCTGTTCATCGAAAACAGAAAACGTTTTGCAGCGAAGCTGAAACCGAAGTCCATTGCAGTTTTCAATGCCAATGATGTTCAGCCCACGAATGCTGACGGCACAATGAAATTCAGACAGAACAACGATTTGTTTTATCTGAGCGGAGTTGATCAGGAAGAAACAGTACTTATTGTTTTTCCTGACTGTCCGGATCCTGATCATCGCGAAGTGCTTTTCGTTCGTGAAACGAATGATCACATTGCGGTGTGGGAAGGCGAGAAGCTTTCCAAGTCGCAGGCAACGGTTGTTTCAGGAATCAGGAAAGTTTATTGGACGCACCAGTTCAATCAGGTTTTCTTCGGATTGATTGCAGAAGCGGACAACGTGTACGTTAACACGAACGAACATGTGCGTGCTGTTGTGGAAGTTGAAACGCGTGACGCTCGTTTTATCAATTGGTGCCGCAAAATGTATCCTGCGCACAACTATATGAGAAGCGCACCGATCATGCATGAGTTACGTGCGATCAAATCGAAAATTGAGTTGCAATTGATGCAGCATGCCTGTGACCTTACAGAGCAGGGCTTCCGTCGTGTCCTTGGATTTGTGAAGCCCGGCGTGTGGGAATATCAGGTTGAAGCCGAATTGGGACATGAATTTACCATGAGCGGAGGAAGCTTTGCAGGTTACGAGCCGATCATAGCATCAGGAAAAAATTCATGCGTGTTGCATTACAACATCAATGATAAACAATGCAAAGACGGAGATATTCTTCTCATGGATTTCGCTGCGGGTTACGCAAATTATCAGAGCGATTTAACACGCACAATTCCGGTGAACGGTAAGTTCACGAAACGCCAGAAGGCAGTTTACAATGCTGTTCTGCGTGTGATGCGTTTTGCAATGTCGCGCCTTGTTGTAGGAAATACTATTCAGCAATATCACCGTGAAGTTGGAGAAGCGATGCAGGAAGAGTTGCTCAAATTGAAACTCATCACGAAGACACAGATTAAAAATCAGGATCCTGCGTGGCCTGCTTACAAGAAGTATTTCATGCACGGAACTTCGCATTATCTCGGATTAGACGTACATGATGTAGGAAGCCGTTACCGTAAATTCACTGAAGGAATGGTGTTCACTTGTGAGCCGGGAATTTATATTCCTGATGAAGCAATCGGCGTTCGACTCGAAAACGACATTGTGATTACGAAGAAAGGACCTGTTGACCTTATGAAGAATATTCCGATTGAAGCGGACGAGATTGAGGCGTTGATGAAAGCGGAGAAATAAGTTCAGTAATCAGTGATCAGTGTGTAATTAAGCTGTGAATAGATGATCACGCCTGAATCGTTTCATCCTGAAGTTCCTCGAACTGAATTCATGAACGTTTTCGGTGCGAAGATCCGATACGCTGACTCCGGAAAGGGCAGAGTAGTGGTCTTGCTTCACGGTTTTCTCGAATCACTTGAAGTTTGGTACGGCAACGGTTTTGCTCAGGAACTTGCAAAGCAGTATCGGGTAATTGCCATTGATCTTCCCGGACACGGAAAATCAGAATGTGTAGGTTACGTTCATCGTATGGAGCGTATGGCGAAAGTAGTCAAGCGCGTGATGGATGAATTGGGTTTACGTCGATACACATTGGTCGGGCATTCTATGGGTGGTTATGTTGCGTTGGCATTTGCCGAGAAGTATTCCGGGAATGTAACAGGATTGTGTTTGTTTCATTCGACAGCACATGCAGATTCTGAAGCGAAGCGCATTGATCGTGAACGTGCGATTCGCTTGGTGAAGAAGGCTCCGTTGAAGTACACGAATGCACTTGTTACAAATCTTTTCGCGCTGGCGAACGTGCGTTACATGCAGGAGGAAATTCGTTGGCTGCGCAGGATTGCATCACGAACGAAAGTTCAGGGAGTTGTTGCTTGTCTTGAAGGAATGAAGATCAGGAAGGACAGAACAACAGTGTTACGTTATGCAGTTTTTCCGGTAATGATTATCGCAGGTACACGTGATAACATTCTGCCTTATGAATCACTTGTGCAATTGTCACAGGTTAATACTTCAGTGAAATTGATTACGCTTGAAAAGACGGGTCATCTTGGATTTCTTGAGAGCAAAGAAATTTCATTGAGAAAACTTCGTGCATTTGCGGGAATGACATTCCGTGTGCAGCAGAAATAAACTCAGCTCAGACGGAAGCGAGCTGTGCGCAATCGCACGCCGTCCATCAAACAGATTTCATATACACCTGAAGGCAGACTATTGAGATCGATAAGCGGTCCTGTCGTTACGTTCAATTTACCATTACATTTTTCACTTCCGGCAATATCGAAAACAGACCAGGAGCATTCTTTGGTATTCGGACACGGTTCAACGTGAAGGATTTTTCCTTCAATGCGGTATTTCAGCCCTTCTTGCTTTGACAACAAATTCATAAACGGGGGAATTATGCTTTTATAACGCAAAGAATCGGCGAAAGTTTAAAGAATTCGATCAATACGCTATACGGAAGGACAAACGAGTGTATTTAATGGATACTGAAATCGCCACTGAAAACGCAGGTGATTTTGCGCATTCGGTGGCGATCAGATGTTGAATTCGCTGAGTAAACGGGCGAACTCACTTAAAAGACAGATGAATGAAGAACTAAATTCGGCAGGTGAGAATTTGTTTAAGTTTCACTCACAAAAAAACCCTGACGCTTCTCACGACGTCAGGGTCCACACACACTCAGGAAAGAATAACGTTTAACACGTTATAGATAATAAAACCAACACAAAGAACACCAAAAAGAATGCTGATCGTGCCGAGGCCATTCACACTGTGAACGTCTCCTCTCTTGTTTACCGACTTTTTCATGGCACTTGATTTTTATAGGGTTATTTTATTTTTTGTCTGCAGTATTTGCAGATCGTTTTTTGCGGTGACGGAACACGGTTTAAGTGGGGTTAATTTCCGTGTCCCGTCTTATTAAGATTCCGTTCTTAAGAACAGAAACAAGCCATATTAAAGAGCCGGGTGTAACTTACTGCTGACGCAACATCCCCGAATACGCCGGCAATCTGTTGACACCCTAAGGGCTCAGGGCCCGGCTCTTCAAGTCTTTTTTACTACTATTATTTCAATGAGCTTTTAATCTGTTGTCAGGTTTCATCCTGATTTCCATTCAATATTACGACGACAGATAAAGAAAGGATAATGGTTCTGTGTATGTGGCGGAGCGGCCACATTAATCGGATTTCGCGTGACGATAAGTGGTCGTCAGGAATTACCGGCGGTAACTGAGTTCTTTGTGCTTGAGAGTAAGGATAGCACAATAACAGGAATAACAATCAAAAGAATGCCCGCAAGCATGTCAAGAGAGACGGATTCATTCATGATCACTACACCGGTGATGACAGGAACAATGTTTTCGGTGATCTGAAATAAACCGATGTGTTGTGATTTGATACTTCTTGAACCATGATAAATAAGGAGATATGCTCCCGCCGTGCAAACAATACCCAGACACATCACCGGAAGCAAAGATGACAGCTGCAATCCTCCGGAACAAAACGGCGCGAAGCACAACAAGATTGGAATCTGAAAAAATGATTGATAGAACACTAGACGCAAAACAGGTTCTGTGCTGAGAAATTTGAGATGATAGGTGAAATTGATTCCCAGTAATGCGGCACTCAGCAATGCCCAAAGAACTGCATCTGAACTTACGTCGCGAATACCTGACGATAAACCGATCATCAGAACGCCCGATAGAGAAATTACGGAAACGATAATTGTTGAAGGCCTGATGTTTTCTCTTATCAGAATGTGTGCTGCTAATGCAACAAATACAGGTTGAACTCCGATTACGGTGCCGGCAAGTGCGTGCCCTCCGGATCTTATAGCCTGAAAATAGGAGAGCATAGCTGCGCTTAAACTCAGAGACCAAACGAAGTAATGAAACGCAGTTCGGCTCTTGATTCTGACGGATGACTTTCTTATAAAAATTGCAGGCAGAATGAACAGCGCGGCGAACATTGCACGTCCTGCAGCAACGAGCACAACAGAATCACTCCCGCATTGAGAAACAAAAAGCGGAATTAATCCGAACAGTGCAGCGCCTGCGGCAACGTTGACAGCTCCGCTTCTGAACATTATTCAAGAATCACTTTGTGTGTTTCTGTATACATTCCTTCAGTGATTGACAGAATGTAAGCGCCGCGCGGCAAACCGGAAACATCAAGCAATTGCACGCCGGATGAACGTGTGACAGCTGGATTTAATATTCGCCCCGACAGATCTGTCAGCGTGATTAATGCTGATGCATTTTCGTTGGTCTTAATTTGTAAATAATCAGAACACGGATTCGGGAAAACCTGAAACTTTTCGGAAGAATTCATTTCTGCCACACCGTTCACGTTGTTATTGAGGAACAACAATACAGGAACGTCAATGTAGTTTTGCATATCAGCACCCTGGACATTGAAGTTGTATGCGATGTAATATCCGTTCGGACACAATGAGCTATGAATGTCGGCGAAGAACAATCCGCTTGTATTTGCAACTTCTCCGTAATGTCCAACGTAGTTCTGAGAAGTGATCGTGTAGAAATCCAGGCCTAATCCGTAACCGAATGTTCCGGGATACATCGTTTGCATTTCCGTCCAGGAAGTTGAATCGATCAGTTGTCCGTTACGCAATGCTTCATAGAATGTGATCAGATCCTGTGTGGATGAAACAACATCTGCCCAGCCTGTGTAAGTAGTGGGATTGATGATCGTGAGATCAATCCAGTTACCGATATTCCAATAGCAACCCATGTGAGGTCCGGAGATTTGATTGCTTACGGGAATTTCCGTTTGCGTAAGATTGAGCGGCGTAATGATTGTTTGCGTGAGATAAGAACTGTAGCTCTGACCGGTAATTGTTTCGATGATCATTGCAAGAATTGAGTAATTGGTATTACTGTAACCCCATGCGAATTCCGGCGGGAATAGTTCTCCCTGACTTGCGCCGCAATAAATAGCTTCTTCCAGAGAATGATTGCCAAGCGGGTCGGTCAGGACATTCTGTTGACAGGCAGTGTTGCTTCCGGAGTTGGCAATTCCACTTGTATGGTTGAGCAGATGGCGGATGCGCACAGTGTCTGAAGGAGCTATAGTGTCATTCACCAACGTTGGACGCAGATACATATCAATCGGATCTTCTATGGACAGCAGTCCGTCTTGTTCAAGTTTCAGAATACATACGGCTACCATCATTTTTGTGATGCTTCCTACTCTGAAGCGATCAGTAACTGAAGCATTCGTTTGCGGTTGCTGAGCACTGATGCCTGCGATTCCATTGCCGACAGCACCCGACCACGTCCATTGCCCGGGAGCATAAACCGACATGATGACTCCGCTATTCTGAAAATTGGATGGCAATGCCTGATTCAGAATTGCCTGTAATGAATCAACAACTACCTGAGGCGGTGTTTGGCCGTTAACTTCTTTTGCGCCGAAAGCGAGCGCCAAGATGAGAATGATGATATGCAGCTTTTTCATATCACGAAGCTACTTTCAACTGCGTTTCGCGTGACCTCAAAAAGAACTAATAAATAATAAAACAAAATGCATATAAATATTATATTGCAACAATAAATATGAACTTAAAAAGTAATAGAACAAATAGCGATAAATCAGCTGTTTTTCAGCTGATCAACAGCATGACTCAGTCTGAAAAACGGTTCTTTACGCTTTACGCTGCCATGCATCGTGACGAGAACAGCAGGTACGCCGAGTTGTTTGAATTTATTGCGGGAAGACGGAAGCCGGACTCTGTGAAACTGGCGGCCCAATTCGGAGAACGGCATCTGGAACAATTGAAGCAACAGTTGTACAAGAAGATTTTGGAGTCGCTTTCGTTGCAGTACAGTAAAGAGAATGATCAAGTGCAGGTTCAGAATTTTGTGCAGAGGGCATGTTTTCTGACTGATCGGGTTCATTCAAGATTTTCAGTACGTGAATTGAATAAAGCAGCAGAAACGGCGCAGCATTTACACTCAGGTATTGCCGCATTGAACGCGTTGCATGAATCAGTGCGTACGCAATTGCATTCCGGAACGGCACTTTTGAATTATCTGAATGAAAAGATGCTGAAGAACGGTTCGCTCGCATTGCAACAGTCAATTGAAGAGCATACGTTTACTGAATTGCTTCTGGAGACAGAAATGCTCAACCGTCGGGCGGAGTCATCGCGTTCCCAACACGAATACGAATCCATATTGGTCGTGTTGAAGAAGCTCAACGACAATCGACCGAAGAAATTTATTTCCGTGCGTTCCGAATTGTACTTCTTTTTTGCGAGCGGATTGCTGCATTATCTGCTCTGCAGATTTGATCAGTGTTACACATTAATGAATGCGGCGCATGAAACGGTGGAACGCCATCCGGAATTGAAATCATCTGATTCTATTCTGTATTTAAGAATTCTCGCTAACCGTTCGCTGTCTGCATTTCACGCCGGGAAGCAAACTGTTTTCACAAAATGTTTGCAGCAGCTTCGTGGCGTGCAAAATGTGCCCTCGCAGATTCAGCATTACAAGAATGGAATTACCGCTGTACTTGAACTGATGGAATATAACAGCCAAGGACGTTTTCGCGAAGCGATATCGAAAATACGATTGCAGGAAAAGATTGGTTTTGCGAATGGGAACGATAATGAAGTATCTCAGATAGAAATTTATTTCACCTTTCAGTCGGCGGCGGCACTACGAGGAGCAGGAGAAATCCGTAAGGCTTCCCGGTTAATTGCAGACTTCATCAACAGAGGCGGGAAAAAGCTGAAACGTGATGCTTACCTGATGGCGAGAATACTTTTCATGTTGCTGCGCGTTGAAATGGGAGATGAGTCGCTGACGCGTTCCGAGTTGCAAAGCGTCAGCGCTTTACTGAAAAAGGAGAAAGTGTTATACGCATTTGAACGCGTGATATTGAAGTATGTCACGCGAATGCTCGTTGCCAATACGAAATCAGGAATCAGCTCGTGTGCACGGCAACTTCTCAAAGATCTCGACGCATTGCGAAAGTCTCGCTTTGAAACAGGTCCAATGATGTATTTCGATTTCCGTAAATGGGCAGTCGAAATGGTAAGCGCGCGCGTTTAGGCTTTATTCAAACGTTGCACAAACGCATCTTTTTTACGTCTGGAAATTTCGATCTGCGTTCCGTCAGACATTACTGCATAACCACCATCGGTTTTCAGATAACGCACCACGTGATTCATGTTGATCAGATGCGCATGATGCACGCGGATAAAATCTTCCGAAGGCAGAAGATCTTCGTAATGTTTCAGTGATGCCGATACGAGCAATTTCTTTTTATTCTCAAGAAAGAATGTGGTGTAACTGCCGTCGGCTTCGCAACGGATAATGTCTTTCACATTTACGATTTCATACGCGTTTCCGGTTGGCAGAGTAATTTTGGAATATTGCTCAGAAGGTTTCTTGAAATTCTGCAAGAGGAAACGCAGATTTTCAAGACTAGCATCGCTTGAATTACGATTGCGGATTTTATCGCATGCTGCTGACAACTCTTCACCGTCAATTGGTTTCAGCAAATAATCGATGGCGCTATATTTAATGGCCTTGAGCGCATGTGCATCAGAAGCAGTTGTGAAGATCACATCGTAATTTCCGCTGCCCACTTTTTCCAGAAGATCGAATCCGCTTCCGTCGGCCATTTCAATATCCAGAAAAATAAGACTTGGTGACGCTTTCTTAATCAGCTCAACGCCGGTAGCCACTGAATCTGCAGTGCCGATGATATTGATATCCGGGCAATGGTTTTTCAAAAGCGCGTTCAGCACTTCCATGCTTTTCTTTTCGTCTTCAATAATTACTGCGTTGATCATGTTCTGTTTTATTAATGTGCCAAATTAGGAAACCGGTATGAATATATCAACCTGAGTGCCTGCGGGAGTTCCATCTTCGTTATGCAAATCTGTTACGGTCATGCTGAGATGCGAGCCTTGCAGATTATTAATCAACTCCAAACGATCGGAAGTTATTTTCATCCCCAATGACTTATGATCTTTTCGTCTGGAAAGCTGGCGCATTTCCCGTGATTTATCTCTTCCGATGCCGTTATCGCGGATTCTGCAAAGCAGATTGTTGCCTTGCAGGCGCATGATTATTTCCAAAAGTCCGCCTTCACCTTTTGGTGTGAGACCGTGAAGTATTGCATTCTCAACATAAGGCTGCAAAAGCATGGCCGGAATCTCAAAGTAATCGGTGTCGATGTCATCCGAAATATCAATCTTCCATTCAAACTTATTGTCGAAACGCATCGCTTCAAGTTCAATGTAAAGTGTGAGATATTCCAACTCTTCTTTTACGGTGATGACGGATTTTTCCGAGTTATTCAGAATTACGCGCATCAGACGTGCGAACTTATTCAGATATTTTCCTGCATCACCGGATTTATTGGTGAGAATGAAATGTTGAATTGAGTTGAGAGAGTTGAATACGAAATGCGGATTCATCTGTGCCCGAAGTGCTTTCAATTCGTTTCCGGCCAACGCAACACGAACTTCTGCTTCTTTGCGTTCACGTTCCTTGATTCTGCGAATACGTGTGAATATAGCAACGGTAAGAATGATCATTGCTCCAATGGAAACCAGCAGCCAAAACCAGGATTTCTTCCAGAAAGGAGTGGATATTGTGAACGCAAATTCTGCAGGTACATCATTCCACAATCCTTCGTTGTTGCAACTGATGACTTTGAATGTATAATTACCCGGAGGAAGATTTGAATAACGCGCAATGCGTTCTGATGTTGGAGGAGAAAATTCCTTTTCAAATCCTTCCAGCATGTAACGGTAGCGCACTTTAACCGGATTTGTCAGGCATATTCCCACATACTCAAATGAAATGCTGTTATCCGTATAATTCAGAATTGCATTTTGCGGCAATACAGTATCGTTATAGAACAAATACGTTTTGCGAATGTTGGTTTTTGTGTAGTATGGATTATCTCTGTATTCAACAGGATTGTATCGCATTAAACCGTTTACAGTGCCGAACCACATCACGCCATTTATGTCTTCATACATGCCGTTGGTATTGCACTCCACACCGGAAAAACCTTCTTCTTTCCCAAATGTATAAATCAGTTTTTGCCCTGATTTGTTGTATTCGTTGATGTCGAATTTATTTAGTCCCTGATTCGTTCCGATCCACAGAAAGTTTTTCTCACGATCTATAGTCATCGAATACACGAGGTCCGAATTCAATCCGTGTTGTTCGCGGATACTGTCGAGTTTATTTCCGTCCCAAACATAAACACCATCCAGCGTTGCGAAATATAATTTACCTGCATTGTCTTCTTCAATGCGGAAATAAGAATCGGCAGTAATTCCCATACTACGGTTTACCTGCGTGAACAAACCGTTTTCAAAACGAAACAATCCTCCGAGATATGTGCCTACCCATAATCTGTGTTGCGAATCACGAAATATTGTCCAAACGTCCGGGCGAGTCCCTTGCCATTTAATTGTGTAAGGTGTGAACCGATCCCCGTTCATTTTTGATATTCCCGTATTTCCGCCTGTCCAAACTGTTCCGTCTGTATCACGAAAAAGAACATTTACGCTGTCGTGATTGAGTCCGTCTTTCGTGTTGTAAACTTTACTCACTCTGTTGTCGCGAAACAGAACCAGGCCTTTTTGTGTGCCGATAAAAACCGATCCATCATCATTTGCCAAAGCAGAGCTTGTTACATCAGACGGCATTCCGTCTTGTCGTGTGTACGAATGAAAAGTTGAGCCGTCGTAACGGAAAACTCCGCGTGAATCAGAGCACATCCAAAGATTGTCATTCGTGTCTTTGGTGATTCCGAAAATAAAATTTCCCATCAATCCATCGTGCACGCCGTAGCTTTGAAATCCCTTGCCGCGAAAGCGCATCAATCCGGCGTGCGTACCCAGCCACACGTTGTTTTCGAAATCGTTGTACAAACTTCTTACAATCTGCGAATTCGGATCATTCGAAACTTTTATTGGCTGGAAAGATTTGCCATCGAAGCTGAACAATCCATTGGAAGCTCCAATCCACAGAACTCCTGAAATGTCCGTGATCATTGCATTGATCACCGGGTTTACCGTTGTTTCAGGAGTAATGAACTGGCGGAACAACCCGTTTTCAAGAATGAACAATCCATCATAACATCCGGCTACAATTCTTCCGTTGCGATCTTTGTTGATCGCGCGAATATCGTTGTCGTAGAATTCAGGGTATTTCTGTTTGACGAATTTGCCATTCGAAAAAAGGTAAACACCTTCTCCGGTGCCGATCCACAGATTATTGGTGTTAGGTTCCTGAAAAAAGCACAGTACTTCAAGATTGGGGAATTGAGGATCAATTACAATTTTCTCGAAGTGTTCATTATTGTATCGCGCCAATCCCTTACGCGTTCCGACATAAAGATTGTTTCTTTCGTCGCGCAGTAGACAATTGATATAATCAGAAGGCAATCCTTCGGAAGTGGTAAAAGTTGTGAATACTTCATTACGAAGTAATGCAAGTCCTTCGATGGTACCAACCCACATGCTGTGATCATCACCGCCGGCAATTGCATTTACATAGTGATTCGGAAGTCCGTTGAGTGGCGAGTAATTTTTAAAATCGAATCCGTCGTAACGACTCAATCCTCCGTAGCCGCCTGACCACATATAACCTTTATCATCCTGATAGATGGTGAATACCTGCACAAAGGGCAGACCTTGTTCAACCGAATACTTCCGGAAATGGTAAGATTGACTTTGTGCTTTATCGGGAAGCGCACAGAGCAACACAAGGAGGATGAGAATGTCAAACCGCAGCTGTTTGATCATGCAACTAAGTTAACAGTTCCCCGTTAACCTTTGGTTGTTTTTCACTGAATCACCGATTCGTTTTTTATCTGGTCGAAATCGGATGCGTTTTGTGCTGTGCAACTATTGTGAGATTACCAATTCGATCGTTGTGATTGCTGCATCTGTTGCAACGCGAACAAAGTACAATCCGGAATTCAGGGTACTGACATCGATCATGGTATTCTCTGATGTAGTAACGCCTGATTGAACTGTTTTACCCGTTACATCCGTAATGAAAAACGGTGTGCCTGCTTGAGTTCCCGACAATGTAAATGTGCCCGTAGTCGGATTCGGAAAGATTCCAATGTTCTTGTCTTCTGTTTCCGCAATTCCGGTGAACGGCTGTACGCAATATCCCTGATTCGTAGCGTAGAATTGACGCACACTGTTTACATATTGAAGCAATGTTGTGAATGAGCCGTTCGTAGTTACAGAATCATAAGCGAAACTGATTGCAACATCGAATTCTTTTTTCTGTCCGGGTTGCAGTGTAAACGAATCTGTAACGGCAACTGTCCGGTAGTCAATTGCGAAAGCGGCATCTCTCCAACCGGTTTGAGTTACCGGATTTCCTGTATACATCCATTGTGTGGGATTTCCTGTGTTGATTCCAAGACCGCCATACGTCATCGGAGTATTCGGATCCCATTGGAAATTCAGAAGTTCATAATAGTCCTGCGATGTTATCGGATTCCCCTGAACGGAAGGATTGTTCTGGTAATTGATGCAGCCATCCATTGTTTGATTCAGAAAATAGATTCCGGTTGCTGAGTTTGCATCGTAGTGGATGCTCACTTTGTTTATGCTGTCAGAAGCTTCGTAGTTCACTTGCTGCGTATCGAAATCATACCAGAATCCGATACGCGTACCATGATATGCCCATGTAGAAAAGTTGGTGATTGTATAATGAACGAAGATGGTATTCATCAGTGCTGTGTCCCATTGGTAGTTGTATGCATAAGGCATCGCTTCAATCTGAATGCCGAATCGTGCTCCGGTTGTATTGGTATGCGCAGTGTTTTCGAGCGAGTCGTTGTACACATAATAAAGTGATTGTGTGCCGCGGATCAAAGGATAGTCTCCTGCTGCGGTTTGGTAATTACCATCAGCATTCTGATCAACAAAAGGTGCGAGTATTTGGGATTGATTCGCTGCTGATGATCCGATTGCGGGCCAAGTTGTAATGTTTACCGGCGTGGAGTATCCCGGAATCGGAGCTGTGAAATTCTGATAGAAGGTATCAATCTGAGAACAGTTCAACTTCCACACTTTATTGAAGGCTGCGCTTTGTGTTGCAGAACAAACAGCATTGATTGTGTCCAACGGGCCGGGCCAGAAATCATTTCCTGTTTGACGGTATGTTTGCGCCGACATGTGCAATTTGCCGTTAGTGTCGTAACCGCCAATCCACAAATTACCTGCGGTAAAACTGAGCGGGCTTCCAGGAGAATTTATCGTTCCTCCGAAGTTGTTCACGTCGTAAAACAGATCGCCACCAGCATTGAATACAGCGAATATGTTGTTTGTGTTTAAAGTGTCAACGCTCTGCGCAAAGGTCTGACCGGCGATCGCAGTGAGTAATAAAAAGGCTAAAGTTTTTTTCATCGGCCTAAAGTACCTTTTCGTTTGAAGACTTAGTGTGTGTTTGTTTAATGCGCGCAATTCAGTTTGTATCTGGTAATGTATGTTGCAGTGAGGATTTATTGTTCACTGAATCAGAAGAATATAATCACCATAAATAACCGGGGTCCGGCCAACATCCCCTTTGAAACCGGACCCACGGCGGATCGCATGAATTTCCAATACGATTCAAAACTACTTTCCGCATCACGCATTGGAAAACAACAAGACTGCGCAAATTATTGTGTCAAGCGCTGCGTTGCTAGAGGTATTGTATTGTTAATCAGCGTTTAAGGAGCGCTTCCTTTGTGTGCATATAAGCCTCAACAACGAATTCCTATTATTTACATGTCCAACGAACCATATAGTGCTGCTGGACATGTAAGTTAAAGCCCGAAAAAAGGCGTAAATTGAAGTGTCAAATTCAACAGTATCTGATAGATATCACTTGAGGAAATTAAAGCAGGACGAATTTCAGTTGAAGCTGGGGGTTCGGAAAAATGACGCTTAACATATCAAATAAATTACCCGATCTTTTAACATGTCAGGACGCAGTTCAGATCAGTTGCACAAGCTCATTCATTCTCTTACAAAACAGGAGAAAAGGCACTTCAAAATATTTGCCGGCCGGCATACGATCGGCGAGCAGAACAATTATGTGATGTTGTTTGACGCCATTGAAAAAGTAAAAGAGTACAACGAAGAAACATTGCTGAAAAAGTTCAAAGGAGAATCTTTCGTGAATAATTTCAGTATTACAAAAAGCCGGCTGTACGAAGTGATACTGCGGAGTCTGGATGTATTTCATCACAACTCTTCTGTTGATGCGCAGTTGTGGAAAGAGCTGCATTTCGCTGAGATCCTTTATAAGAAAGCTTTGTACGATCAATGCGCGAAGCGATTGAAAAGTGCGCGAAAACTTGCGGAGAAATACGAGAAGCATGCTGTGTTGGTGCAGATACATTCATTGGAGAAATCGTTGGCAGAGAAAGACAGCTATGCAGGAATTTCAGAAGAGGATATTGCACGTATACTGACGGAAGACAGCGTAGTTGCTGATCACATCAGAACATACAATGATCTGTGGAATGTAAAGAGCCGTTTGTTCATGTTGCTCAATACGAAAGGAAGAGCGAGAGGTTCTGAACAGCTGGAAGAATTCCGCTCTTTGATAGATGCGTCTTTGCGTGATCGCAAACCGGAAAGCCTGACAGTGTGGTCGCGGTTCATGTACCATCACAGTTACAGTGCCTATTACTTTGCAGTTTCTGATGCGGAGAACTGCTACACACATCTCGCAGCAAACGTTGAAAACATTGAGGCTAACACGGCCATTTTCAGTGATGAACCGAATGTGTATTTCGGAGTCCTGACGAATCTGATTTATGTGTGCATGCAATTGGGCCGACACAAGGAAGTATTGTCCAATCTCACGAAGTTGCGTGCGTTGCCTGAGAAACTCGACACAGTTCGCAATGAAGATCTGGATGCGAAACTTTTTGCAAGTGCATACAGTATTGAATTAACGCTGTACAATTCATTGGGCAAGTTTGATCTGGCAATGAAGCTTGTTCCTAAAATTGCGGCCGGACTTGAGAAGTATGCGGGAAGTATCAGTAAACTTCGCGAAGCACACTTCTGTTTGAGTTGTGCAGTTGCTTGTTACGGTGAAGGGAAGTTGCAGCAATCATTGCGCTGGACATCACGCTTGCTGAACGATACTGCAATTGGGAAGAACGAATGGATATTCGCTGTTGCGCAGGTTTTCTCGCTCATTCTTCACATCGAACTCGACAACCGCGATCTGCTTCCTTATGTAGCGCGGTCTGTACAACGCTATCTGAAAACTCGTAACCGTTCATTTCAGTTTGAGCATGACTTTTTGAAGTTCGCCGAGAGAATTTCGCGAGCGGGAGATACCGACGATATTCAGCCGTACTACCAGGAATTGTATGCGCAATTGCAGGAACTTGAAAAAGATCCGTTCGAGAAATCAGCGTTTGAGTATTTCGATTTTCCTGCGTGGGCGGAAGCGAAGGTAACTGCAGCGGAATTCCGGACGGTTGTAGAACGGAAAACGGGGAATACTGAACTACTTGGATGATGCGTCTTTCTTAAACGAATCCCAACCTTGCGCACTGATTGGATGCACAGTATTCGATTTTGAAATCAGATTCACTCCTGAATTTTTATCAGATAGATAACCGATTACAGTGAAATCCGGATTGCCTTTGATCTTTTCAAAATCATCTGCGTTAATTGTGAAGAGCAACTCGTAATCTTCGCCTCCGTTCAATGCACATGTTGTCGGATCAAGATTGAATTCACGTGCGCGATTAAATGTCATCGGATCAATCGGAATTTTCTCTTCGTAAATCTGCGCTCCCAAACCGGATTGTGTACAGATGTGCATGATTTCACTGGCGAGCCCGTCTGAAATATCAATCATTGATGTAGGCTGAAGATTCAGCTCCTGAAACGCCTGTACAATATCAATGCGTGCTTCAGGTTTCAATTGGCGTTCGAGAATGTAATCGTTGCCTTCGAGATCAGGTTGCGCTCCCGGAACTTCCTTGAAGACTTCTTTCTCTCTTTGAAGCAATGTCAATCCCATAAACGCACCGCCTAAATCTCCTGTTACACAAATGAGATCTTTTTCTTTTGCGGTGTTTCGGTACGTGAGTTTATCTTTTTCTCCTTCTCCGATAATTGTTGCTGAAATCGTAAGCCCTGAGAGTGAAGATGTCGTATCGCCACCAACGAGATCCACTTTATATCTTTCGCACGCAATAAGGATTCCGGAATACAATTCCTCAACTGCATCAACCGGAAAGCGACTCGACACCGCAAGGGAAATCAAAAGTTGCTTTGGTGTCGCATTCATCGCACAGATATCGGAAAAATTTGATGTCGCCACTTTATACCCGAGATGCTTAAGCGGTACATAAGAAAGATCGAAGTGAACACCTTCCGTAAGCATGTCTGTGGAGACAACAGTTACTTTGTTATCTGAATAGGAAATTACTGCAGCATCGTCACCAACTCCCTTTACGGAGGAGTCGTGCTTCAGTGTAATACTTTCTGTAAGGTGACGGATAAGGCCGAATTCACCCAATTCTGAAATCGGAATACGTGATTGATTCTCTAACATAGTGCAAAGGTAAAGTTTCGTTCAGTAACAACAGCAGCAAATAAAAAAGAGCCGGCGTTAACCGACTCTTTCAATCCATTCGGGTGAAATTATTGTTTTACTACGCGGATAATTTCCTGTGTATTTCCAGAAGTGATGGTCATGAAATAAACGCCGGCATCCCAGTTTTCACTGTTGATGACAAGTTTGTTTCCATTGATGTTTTCATTCACCACTTCCTGCCCTAGAACAGAAACAACCTGAACGTTGTATTGCGACGATGTGCTCATTTCAACAGTAAACTGTGTTCCGAAAGGATTCGGATACACATTTGTGCTGATCGCGTTGTTTTCCTGTACACCCACACATGCATTTACGGTAATCACATCTGTTACGATTGCATCACATCCGTTCGGATCGGAATACGTGTATGTGATTGTATGTGTGCCGTTGCCTGCTGTTGCAGGAGAGAATACACCGTTTGAAACTCCAGGTCCGCTGAAAGTTCCTGTTGCCGGTGTTACAAATGATACCAGTTGGAAGGAAGCATCGTCCACACAAACACTTGAAGCCGGGATGTTGAACAATACATTCGGAATCGGATTCACAACAACGGTTTGCGTTGCTGTATCGTTACATCCATCTGCGGATGTACCGATAACAGTGTAGGTTGTTGTTGCAGTCGGATTGTCGACAAGCGGATTAGATGTTGAGTTGTTCGGCGTCCAAACGTATGTGTTTGCACCACTCGCTGTAATGGTCACGCTGCTTCCGGCGCATATTGCTGCGGGACCCGCAACGCTGACAACAGGCGCAGGATACACAATCAATGTAATCGAATCCAGATCACCGCATCCGTTCAGATCTAACGCCTGAACGAGATAGGTTGTCGTTGCATTCGGTGAGACTGTAACTGAATCTGCTGTCACATTCAACTGTAACCAGGAATATGAGCTCGCTCCGCTCGCTGTCAATACGGCGCTGTCGCCTTCACAAACAGGACCGGAAGAAGAAAGCATCAACACAGGTAGTGGATACACAGTAACATTGACTGTTCCGGAAGAAGAGCAGCCGTTTACATCGGTTCCGTTAACGGTGAATGTTGTGGTTGCAGATGGTCCGGCAGAGGTCGTATCCGCATTCGGATTAACAATATCAACTGATGGTGACCACGCGTACGTCGTCGCTCCGGAAGTCATCAGCATAATTGAATCACCTGCACAGACAGCCGATACATTGGCAGAAGCAGTTACAACAGGAAGCGGATTCACAACAACTGCAATTGAGTCGCTGTTCGTGCATCCGTTTACATCTGTACCTGTCACAACATAAGTGGTGTTTGCTGATGGAGAAACAGTTTCACTTGAGTTAGTAAGATTGCCTGGTTGCCATGCGTATGTTGATGCACCGCTTGCAGATATTGTTGTGCTGTCGCCAATGCATATAGCAGTATTGCTTACTGCAGCTGATACAACAGGAAGTGCGTTTACGTTGATTGTTAATGTTTGTGTTGCCGTACATCCTGCAGAACCCGTTGCGGTTACACTGTACGTTGTCGTGGATGAAGGCGCATCTGCAATTGAATTCGCGGTGATATTTCCGGGATTCCAATTGTATGGAGCCAATGAATTTCCGGACACGGTCAATGTTGTGGAATCTCCCGCACACAGGGTTGAATCAGTAGCGGTTGCACTGAAGTTGAGTGCAGAGACTACAATGGTATCGCTGCCCAATGCGCAGTTGGTTCTGATCATTACGGTATACGTTCCCGGAGTTGTGATCGGATTTGATGTTAATCCTGTTGAACCATCACTCCACAAAATCTGATTGAAGGAGCCGGTAATTGTAAGTGAAACGGAACCTGAAGGACACAGCATGTACGTAGCTCCTTCATTTATGGAAACAGGAGCTGTTGTTTCAGCAGTAGTGAAATCCGCATTGGTCCAGGTAATGTTATCCATAAAGCGGAAGTTGCACACGTTGATCGGATCATTCGCGGTCATCACGTTGTAAACTCCGGCGAGTTTGTATGTTCCTGATGAAGGCTCCAGAACTTCTGCGGCAATTTTCGGATGAATAATCAGACCGTTTGTTGCCACATTACATGAAGTGAAATCACGTGTTGCAGTCCAAGTGCGGTTAACTGCATCAAATGCCCGACCGAAAAGATTCGGCGTCTGGTTTGCCTGACCAAGCGTGTATGAAGCATTGTCTGTCCAAGAGAAAAACACTTTTGTTCCATCAGCTGTTCTGGATGCAATTGGTGATTGATCCATTGTTACCGCATTCGGTGCAACGCCCCATGTTCCGCGTCCGCCATTCACTGAGTTCAGAATACGGACGTTGAATAGTCCGCCGTGCCACGTGATGTCCGCCATTGCATGCCACGAGCCAAAAAACACGGCATATGCATTGTTCCCATTGCAGACTGTAGTTATAAAATGCGGGTCCCCATTCACATCAACAACAAGATCACCGTCAAAGCCTGCAGAAGCAAAGTTGCCGACAGTGATGTTAGATGTTACGCAAGGGAACGTGCCTAAGTCAACTTGCATTGCAGATGACCAGGTGTTACCTCCGTCTGTTGTGCGGTAGAACACAGGATAAAATGAATACGGAGTAGGTCCTCCGGTAAGATGAGTCAGCAGACATACCCAACCGAATTGTCCAGATGGATCAAATGCAATTGAAGCGTCTGCAACCTGTGCAGCACCGTTGTAAGCAGTATTGAACGAAGGAGAAATTGTTGCATTGGTACTCCATACTACATCATTGTTTCCGTTCCATTGCCCCTTGTAAATTCTGAAACCGGTATATGCAGTACCTGTGTACACCCAATCAATCGACCAAAATACGCCCGGAGCTCCCTTACACATGGAGTACGGAATCAATGTTTGTGTTGAAGCCGGTTGGTTATAGGTTTCTGTATTCCCGGTACCGTTTAATTGACGAACACCGCTAACTAAACCATTGAATGTAGTTGCAGTAGTTGGTGCGAGATAAGAGATATATGCATTGCTTGGATTGGTGTTGGATATCGGATTATAAATAGCAGCCTGAGGATAACGAGCGCCATTCGTTCCATTCACCGACAACGGATTCAATACACCCTGATTGTTGGTCCAGCTTGTGCCGCCGTCTGTTGAAACGTCATAACGCAGTTGACCTGAGTGTCCGCCGAAGGTGGTTGCATTATTACGATGCACAAATACCACTGTGTTCAGGTCTTTGTCGGCCGCAACAGGGTTCGTTCCGTTTTCAATATTCGTGAATGCATTGGATGAGGTGCCCGTTGCTGTTATCGTGGCACAAGGTTGTGCGTAAGCGCCGAATGCAATAACGGTACCGGCAATTAAGGTGTAAAGTGATTTCATCGTAATCTGTTAGTGAGAAGAGGTTGACAGCGAATATAACTTATTGCTACGTTTCAGCCTGATTTGTTTAACAAATGACACGTACAAGGAAAGCAAGTCGAACGCAGGAGACGATTGATCGAATATTGCTCTAAATAAGTTGGCGAAATACCAAAAACTAGGTATTTTTGCACTGTCTTTAGATTTAATCTAAATAAGAATAAATCGTTAATTAACAGCAAATCAACATGATAGCAGTTAGCGAAAGTGCCAAGGCACATGCTTTGGACCTGATAAAACAGGAAGGAAGACCAACAGATACATTCATCCGGGTTGGTGTAGATAGCGGCGGATGCTCCGGCTTGTCTTACAAGCTCGAATTCGACAATGTACTGCGTGAAGGTGATCAGGTTTTTGAGAACAACGGAATGAAGATCGTTGTTGATCGCAAGAGCTTCCTCTACCTCGCAGGAACAACACTTGATTATACCGGCGGTATCAACGGAAAAGGATTTGTTTTTAACAATCCAAACGCTTCCCGCACTTGCGGTTGCGGAGAATCATTCTCAGTCTAAATTATGGCGGATAAAAACGAAATACTCGAAGAGCATATCTCCTCGGAATACAAGTACGGTTTTGTAACTGATATCGATACTGAATTCGCTCCGAAGGGATTGAATGAAGATATCGTTCGTTTCATTTCCAAAAAGAAGAACGAGCCGGAATGGATGTTGGAATACCGCTTGAAAGCATTCCGTCATTGGCTAACAATGGAAGAGCCCAAGCATTGGGCACATCTTGATTATCCGACAGTGAATTTTCAGGACATCAGTTATTATGCTGCGCCGAAGAAAAAACCAACGGTGAACAGCATGGATGAAGTGGATCCTGAGCTGGTGAAGACTTTCGAGAAACTCGGAATTTCATTGGAGGAACAGAAGCGTTTGGTTGGAATGGAATCTAAAATTGCCGTTGATGCGGTGATCGATTCGGTTTCTGTGAAAACAACTTTCAAAGAAGTTCTCGCTGAAAAAGGCATCATCTTCTGTTCTTTTTCAGAAGCGGTTCACGAACATCCGGAATTGATTCGTCAATACATGGGAAGTGTTGTTCCGTATACCGACAACTATTATGCGGCATTGAATTCGGCTGTGTTCAGTGACGGATCTTTCTGCTACATTCCGAAAGGCGTTCGTTGCCCAATGGAACTCAGCACATACTTCCGTATCAACTCCAGCGGAACAGGTCAGTTCGAAAGAACTCTGATCGTTGCCGATGAAGGTGCATACGTAAGTTATCTCGAAGGATGCACAGCTCCTCAGCGCGATGAGAATCAATTGCACGCGGCTGTTGTAGAAATTGTGGCGCAGAAAGACGGTGAAGTGAAATACTCTACAGTGCAGAACTGGTATCCGGGAGATAAAAACGGGAAAGGCGGCATCTACAACTTTGTAACGAAGCGCGGAATCTGTCTCGGATCGAATTCTAAAATTTCATGGACGCAGGTGGAAACCGGTTCAGCGATTACGTGGAAGTATCCGTCTGTAATTCTGAAAGGCGATAATTCCATCGGAGAATTTTATTCCGTTGCTGTTACGAACAACATGCAGCAAGCCGACACCGGAACGAAAATGCTTCACATCGGTAGAAACACCAAGAGTACAATTATCTCTAAAGGAATTTCTGCCGGTAAGAGCAATAACAGTTACCGCGGATTGGTTCGTATTTCGAAAGGCGCAAAGAACGCGCGCAATTTCTCTCAGTGCGACTCATTGCTGATGGGTGATAAATGCGGTGCGCATACGTTCCCGTACATCGAGATTCACGATAAGTCGGGTGTTGTTGAACACGAAGCAACAACTTCGAAAATCGGTGAAGACCAGATTTTCTATTGCAACCAACGCGGTATCGATACAGAGAAGGCAATCGGTTTGATTGTAAACGGATACTGCAAAGAAGTATTGAATCAATTACCAATGGAATTTGCAGTGGAAGCACAGAAATTACTGGCTGTTTCGTTGGAAGGAAGTGTAGGATAGTTTCTGGTTTCAAAAGTTTCAGGTTGTGCCAACCTTTAAACTTTAATCAGATTACAAATTGAAAGAGTAAATCGAATTAATTAACCGGAAACCAGAAATCAGCTGGTCTTGATTATGATACAGATTAAGAATTTACACGCGAGCGTTGAAGGAAAAGAAATCCTCAAGGGCTTGAATCTTGAAGTGAAGGCAGGCGAAGTTCACGCCATCATGGGGCCGAACGGTTCCGGGAAAAGCACATTAGCTTCTGTTCTTGCCGGACGCGAAGATTATGAAGTGACAGAAGGTGAAGTAACTTTCAACGGAAAGAATCTGATTGAGCTCTCTGCAGAAGATCGCGCGCGTGAAGGTTTGTTCCTGGCGTTTCAATATCCGATTGAAATTCCGGGAGTGAGCAACATCAACTTCCTGAAAACAGCGATCAACGAAATCCGCGAATACAAAGGGCTGGAACCAATCGATCCGAAGCAGTTTCTTGCACTCGTAAAAGAGAAACAGAAACTGGTTGAGCTCGATGGCAAACTTGCAAACCGTTCGGTGAATGAAGGATTCTCCGGCGGTGAAAAAAAACGCAACGAGATTTTCCAGATGGCTATGCTTGAACCAACACTCGGAATTCTTGATGAAACGGATTCAGGTCTTGACATTGACGCGCTTCGTATTGTTGCAAACGGGGTAAACAAACTCAGAACGCCTGAACGTTCATTTATCGTTGTTACGCATTATCAGCGTTTGCTCGATTACATCGTTCCGGATTATGTTCATGTTCTCTACAACGGACGTATTGTAAAAACCGGCACGAAAGAACTTGCTTTGGAGCTGGAAGAAAAAGGATACGATTGGATTAAGTCAGACGCTCAGAACGCTGCGGTATGAATGTGATGACAGAAAATAAATTAACAGAGCGCATTCTGTCCGGAAGTGAAGCGAAACTTGTTTCGCTCGCGGGGAGCGCAGCTGTTCGTAAAAATGCATTGGAAGAATTCCGCAGAATGGGAGTTCCTTCAAAGCGACACGAAGATTACAAGTACATAAACCCGGAAGGACTTTTCCGAATCGGAGAGTTCATGGCGAAGGCCAATGTTGTTCGTCCTGTTACTTCGCACGATGTGGAAGAGATGACCATTGCTCCCGGCGCTGCAAAAGTTGTGATCGTTAACGGAATTTTCATTCCTGAACTCAGCAAGCTGGATCGGTTGCCTTCAGGAGTTACTGTGAAATCCATTGCGGATGCCATGGTTTCCGATGCAGTTGCGAAGAAGTATCACAGCACAATCGCAAATGATTCTACAGACGCATTCATTGCGTGGAATACAGCGATGAATGAAAGCGGTGTGTTCATTCACATCGCGAAAGGCGCAACTTGTGATATTCCGGTTCATGTGGTGCACATTGCGTCTAATGAAGCGGCTTCAACATTCCATCCGAGAAACCTGATCGTTGCTGAAGTTGATTCTTCTCTGAACGTAATTGAAAGTTTCGAATCAATCGGCCCTGTAAAAACGCTAACAAACGTTGTAACGGAAGTAATGGTTCATAAAGGAGCGAAACTGAATCATTACCGCATACAAACCGAAGGTGATGCAGCGCATCAAATGAACACAACATGCGTAGTCG
Organism: Bacteroidota bacterium; assembly: GCA_046046005.1. Classification (GTDB taxonomy): domain Bacteria; phylum Bacteroidota; class Bacteroidia; order Palsa-965; family Palsa-965. The sequence continues at coordinate 30,927 of JBJOKQ010000009.1, forward strand.
CGGAGTCGGGAAGTAATTACTGCACATACACATTTTCATTCGGTGGCGCTTGGGTTCGCAACAATCTGAATATTTCATTCACACAGGAACATACCGAATCGCATCTGTACGGTTTGTATGTTACCAATGCTAATCGTGTTGTAGACAATCACACAATTGTTGATCATGCCGTTCCGAATTGCAGGAGTAACGAATTGTACAAAGGTGTTGTTGACGGGAAATCAACGGCGGTGTTCAATGGGAAAATATTTGTTCGTCGTGATGCGCAGAAAACCAACGCGTATCAAACGAACAGAAATATTCTGCTCAGTGACGATGCAACCGTGAACACAAAACCGCAATTGGAAATTTACGCTGACGATGTGAAGTGTTCACACGGAACGTCAACCGGTCGTCTGGACGAAGATGCAATGCTCTACCTGCGCGCACGCGGAGTAGGAGAGGCGTCAGCAAGAAAAATGCTTGTGCGTGCATTCGCAGAAGAAGTGGTGAATAACGTTCCTGATGAAGCCATCAAAGCTTATCTCGATAATCGTCTCAATCATTTGATGAGCTGATATGAATGCGCCTTCTTCAATACCTGTTACATTCAGCGTTACAAAAGTGCGCGCCGACTTCCCGATTCTTACTCAGGCTGTAAACGGGAAGCCGCTTGTATATTTCGATAGCGGCGCAACTGCGCAAAAACCGCAGCAGGTTATTGATGCAATCTCGGCTTATTATTCTTCATACAACGCCAACATCCATCGCGGTGTCCATCACCTCAGTCAGGTTGCTTCTGCTGCTTATGAGAACGCAAGAAAGAAAGTGCAGAAGCACCTTAATGCCGCTGATGAAAACGAAATAATTTTCACCGCCGGAACAACGGCAAGTGTCAATCTTATTGCGGAAGCCTTTCTGCGTTCCCGTTTGAATTCCGGAGACGAAGTAGTGATTACGGGAATGGAACACCATTCCAATATTCTTCCGTGGCAGCAACTCTGTCATGAGAAGAATGCAACATTGAAAGTTGTTTCTGTGAATGACGACGGAAGTCTGGACATGAATCACTTCACTTCTTTGCTGAACAATAAAGTGAAACTTGTTTCGTGTACGCATGTTTCCAATACATTGGGTACAATCAACCCGGTGAAAGAAATTACTTCTGCAGCTCATGCAATGGGAATCCCGGTTTTCATTGATGGAGCGCAAGCTGTTCCGCACATGAAAGTGGATGTACAGGAAATCGGTTGCGACTTCTATGCTTTTTCGGGGCACAAAGTATACGGACCGACAGGAATCGGAGTTTGTTATGTGAAGCAATCGCGTTACAACGAGATGAGCACCTGGCAAACCGGTGGCGGAACAATCAAGACAGTTACATTCGAGAAGACAGAATACGTTGACGGTCCTTTGAAGTACGAAGCCGGCACACCGAATATTGAAGGCGCAATCGGATTGGGATACGCGTTGGATTACATGAACGCAATCGGAATGGACGTGATTGCTGCACACGAACATGAGTTGCTTGTTTACACAACGCAACGCTTGCATGAGTTTGATAACATTCAAATCATCGGAAATGCAGCGAACAAAGCGGGCGTGATTTCTTTCAATGTGAAAGGTGTGCATCCGTTTGATGTGGGAACAATTCTGGATCAGCAAGGAATTGCAGTGCGTACAGGGCATCATTGCACACAGCCATTGATGCAGCGCTATAATGTTCCGGGAACCGTTCGTGTTTCATTCGGAGTTTATAATACAAAAGATGATTCCGACCGGTTGATTGCCGCGTTGGAGAAAGCGATAAAGATGTTGAGCTGATGGCAACAATTGCAGAAACGGAAAATGAAATCGTTGAAGATTTCTCAATGTTTGATCAGTGGGATGATAAGTACCAATACATCATTGATCTGGGAAAAACACTTGCGCCGATGAACGCGGATTGGAAAACTGATGATCGTCTGATCAAAGGTTGCCAGAGCAGAGTGTGGTTGTACACGGAGTTGAAAGACGGTAAAGTGATTTATCATGCAGATAGTGATGCGATCATAACAAAAGGAATTGTTGCGTTGATGGTTCGTGTGTTATCAGAACACACACCAAAAGAAATTGTGGAAGCGCCGTTGGATTTCATTGATAAAATCGGACTGAAAGAACATCTTTCTCCTACACGAGCCAACGGATTGCTCTCCATGGTGAAACAAATGAAACTGGATGCGCTTGCATTAACGGCAAAGAACTAGAACATGAACACAATCATTATATCTAAGGACACTGCATTAGGGCAGAAAGTGATTGACGCTATCAAAACATGCTTCGATCCGGAAATTCCTGTTGACATCTGGGAACTCGGATTGATATATGAAATCAATATCAATGATGATAAGGAATTGCTGATCCGAATGACATTAACATCGCCGAATTGTCCGGCAGCTGAAACTTTACCGGCGGAAGTTGAGCAGAAGACGCGTGATATTCCGGAATTGAAATCTTCGAAAGTGGAAATCACTTTTGATCCGCCTTGGGATAAAGAGATGATGAGTGAGGTGGCACAATTGGAACTTGGATTTATGTAATAATTGTCAGATCTCGATACAAAACGTATTTGTCAAATTGAGTGCGAAGCGTATCGAAATTGACAAATACGTTTCACTCGATCTGACAATAGGCAAATGGAAGAAATCACCAACAGAGTAGCGAACAGCGGATTAATAACGCTGGATCTCGGGGAAATGTATCCTGAGGGAGATCGCGTTTTGCTGGATATAAAAGATCAATTGTTTCAGGGATTGATTCTGCGTGAAAAAGATTTCCGTGAGTTCATCACAACGCACGATTGGTCGCAGTACAAAAACAAATTTGTCGCAATCACGTGTACCGCGGATGCAATCATACCTGATTGGTCTTGGATGCTGCTTGCATCTGCGTTGCAGCCGTTCGCAAAAAAGATTGTGTTCGGTGATTTGGAAAAACTCGAAACGGTTTTGTTCACTGAAGTTTTATCCGCATTTGATACAGAGCAATACCGCGACGCTCGTGTGGTGATTAAGGGTTGCGGCGATAAACCTGTTCCCAAAACAGCTTACATAGAATTGACTCGCTTGCTGCAGCCTGTCGTGAAAAGCATCATGTACGGTGAGCCGTGTTCTACGGTGCCGGTGTATAAACGCAAACAGGTCTGATATTTATCAGTTTCCGAGGAATTGTTTTAAGGATTCAATCGCTTTGATTAGATTCATACTTCAGCAGCGATCGCTGTTGTGTTGTAATTTAAACAAACCCCAATGAAAAAGATTTTAGTAATAGCCTGCTTGTGCATTTTGACGGATGCCGGAAGTCAGAACTATGCTATCACAACTTTTCTGGACTCTTTTAAAGTAAGCAACAACAATACCCGAAGTTCAATTTCAAGAACCAGCAACGGAACATTGTTCCAGATTCCATACGAATCGACAAGTCCCAATCCGCAAAGATTGAAAGTAATAGTTACCGATTCAGTTTTCAATATTCAAAAGCTCGCGGCGTTTGATATGCCCAATGTAAATAATCCTGTACCTGAGCGTTTTTTCGGTCTTGGAGCCTACAGGACTTTAACAGTACACGATTATAATGTACAGGCCACAATATTTACAACAATTGATACTTCAGCACAAGTTGTTTCGTCATTTGTAACCAGCGAATTGTCTTCTGCATGTCCAACACACGACGGAGGTTATCTGGCATTCGGTCACGACTCCAATAAGGTGATTCGTTTTGACAGTTTAAATAATATACTCTGGCAGTACAGATATATTCCTCCTGCCGGATATGCATTTCATTTGAATGACGTAATTGAAATTGCAAGCACAGGTGAAATTACGCTCACAGGCAGACTCAATGATCTTGTGGCTACAGATTCTGTCTTCACAGCTGTTGTGCATCTTGACGCCAATGGAAATTTTATTTGGGCTAAAAGATATTACACCGTATATGGAATTGCCCCGTTAAGTTTATTGGAGTTGCACCAGGATTATTACAGTGGAGATCTTTATTTATTCAACATCAGCGCCGGCGCAACGGTTATTCTGTCGCTGGATGCTAATGGTAATTACAAGTGGTATAAATATTACGCCAGGACCGGATGTACGGTTGGGTCAACGCCCAATTATTATTTTGACGGGTACGGAGGTAATATTTACGTTCAAACTATTTATGCGTGTAATATGAGTGGCGCGGTTACAGTTATGTGTATCGACAAATCCAATGGAAGTTTGTTGTGGACGAAACTGAGTGGTCACGGATTAACATCATTCTCTAACGATCAATACGGGCCGGACATTCGTTACGGGACAGGTTCATATAACGCAGGGAAAGTAAATGACGCAATTTCTGTACAATGTAACGACAACATTGCTTCTGCCAATG
>JBJOKQ010000010.1:0-35287 GCA_046046005.1 Bacteroidota bacterium
CGAAGCTAAAGAACTGGTGAGCAAAGGTGATGAAGAGTACACCAAAGAAAACTGGGCAGCGGCAATCCGTCAGTATGAAAAAGCGTACAAGATGGATTCGAACTATTACAACGCTGCGTTCAGCATTGCAACCTGTTATTACAAACAGGAAAAATGGGAAGAAGCAGTTCCTTGGTATCGCATAGCAATCCGTCAACAACCGGAAATGCTGAACCCGCGTTATTACCTCGTGGAATGTTTGAAGTCGAACAAGAAATGGCAGGAATGTTATGACGCATGTGTTGACGGAATCATTGCTTATCCGTTTGTAGGTTATTTCAAAACGCTGGAAGAGTGTTGCGACAAACTCGGCAAGACAATGAAGCGCCATTGGATGGAGCGAGAAGATATGCCGAATATGGCATGGCAGAAATCGCAGTATATGCCAAATGAAGAACCATGGTCTTTCTACCGCAGCGCGAAAGAAAAGATCATTGACTACTGCGATGAAAACGGGATGATCACAAAATCACAATCTCAAACTGAAGCGAAGTATCTTGAAGTTTACAGCTGGGAATACATGCTGAAGAAATCCGACACTGAAAAAGGTGAATTCGGTTTCGCACGTAAAATGCAGGAAGCCGGAAATCTGGATTGCTTCACAATGGTAAGCATGTTCCACATTTCATTCTGGGATCAGTACAAAGACTTTCGCGATAAGAACACAGAGCGAATCAGAACGTATATCAATACGCAGCTTGTGAAAGGTTAAACTCTGAAGTACTGTTACGCTATAACACAAATAATTTTAATGCAAGAAGCCATTCCTTTTCGGGATGGCTTTTTTTATTTTACATCAGTCGCCGACAAGGCTAATCGGTTGGTCCGGAATTTTTTCAAGTCCAGAATCTCCGATTTACTGCAAGGAAAACACTTTGTTTACGAGCAGAGCTGAACCGTAGTAATACAAGAATCCTGCAGGAATAACTTGCCTCTTGACATGTTACTTTTTGTTTAAATAGGCAGAGCAAATTCACACAAACACTTGACTTCTTGTTATTGCTTCACTACATTTAACTCATCGAAACTGACAACGGATCTGAATGCAGTCTTCGCTAAGTTTCACTCGTAAGGAGCCCCCCTCTCTTCCTGTGGAATGAATTTCGGATCCGGCGTTGGTAATAGTTAGTACAAATCTGCAGACCCTCAGGTGTGGTGAACGAAGTCGCCGCTTTAGTTCTATTCATTAGAATAAGCGTTGGTGTCGTTTTTCAAAATCGTTGAACTGCTTGCAATGAAAATCGTTGCGAGGATTATTAATAATGCCTAAATAATAAACCCATGAGAACACACTCTTCCTTGCGTTGGCGAACGTTTTGCGCGCTCTGCCTGTCGCTCTTACCATTTTCCCTGCTCTCGCAGAATCCGTCAACACGAGTCTTTGAAGATTGGAACACAACAAGCGGCACGCAAAATACATTTCATCGTTCAGTATTGCGCACAGAACCCGGAACAACGAATTATTTTCTTGCAGGTGCAACATTAAATGCCGGTGGGAATTATGATTTACTGATAGTCAAATACAATACGGCAGGTTCAGTTATCTGGAGTCAACAAGTAAATGGGAACGGCAATGGAGATGATTACGCCGCAGATTTACAAATAGACAATAGTGGAAATGTAATTGTAACCGGAACAACATTCGAGAGTTCTGCGGACAGTTTCAATGTTATTACGGTGATGTATGATTCCGGTGGCAACCAACAATGGATTGCTACATATAATGGTTCAGGAAGCGGCAATGATGGAGCAACTTCAATTTATGTTGACAATGCAAGCGGAGAAATTTATGTTGCGGGTGCAGAATGGCAAGGCACTTCAACACTTTATGATGTGATGTTGATCAAATACGATGCATCAGGTAGTCAGCAGTGGGCTGCGACCTATGACAATGCGAACTTAGTGGACGTAGCAGTTCGGGTTCGGCAGAACACCGGCACCGGAAATATTGAAGTTGGAGGAGCAACACAAACCACATTGACAAACCGAAAATATCTAGTGGCTGAATTTGATCCGTCTTCAGGCTCGTTAGTGAATGCATATACTTCAACTTCCTCTTCCTTGGGTATCGAGAACTTAACTGATCTTAAAACGGATAACGACGGGAATATTTTTGTAACCGGATCGGTAATGGGCACGAGCACTGGAATGGACATCCGGACTTTAATGCTCGACACGAATCTGAGTATTGTATGGTCGGCAACTTATAGCGGCGCGTTGAACGATGAAGGCAATGCGTTAGACTTAGATGCAGCAGGAAACGTTTTGGTTACCGGATACACTACTTCCTCTACGCAAGGAAGAAATTTTATAACTATAAAATACGATAGTGCAGGGTCTCAGCTCTGGGCAACAACATTTAACGGCGCAATGAATGGAGATGATAGCGCGACATGTATTGTTGTTCACCCGACCGATACGAATAAGATTTATGTTAGTGGTTTTAGCTATTATAATGGCACCAAAGACTATTGGACGGTAAAGTATGATGGTCTTGGAAATCAAAAATGGGATATCGGTTTCAATCATGTAGAAGATGAAGACGATCGGGCCACAGCTATAGCCCTTGATACACTCGGCAACGTAATCGTAACGGGGCAAAATAAACTCATTGATGGTACGTTTGAGTTTACAACGGTAAAGTACGTCGAGAAAAATCTAACTTACCCCGAAGATACAATTACAACGATATCGTCAGTTGTATTTACTAAGAACAACGGGCAGGTGGTTGATACCGGTGGGAATCAAAGACCTGAAATTAAATATTACACCATATCCACGTCACCGCGCGTATATTTTATGGATACTACGATTTCGTATTTGTACGCTCGTATTGATACTTCGACTTCTAATAATGACTCGATTGTTCGGGTGGATCAAAAGTTTGTTGGTGCTAATGCCGACTTAAAAATCTATAGTGCAGATGAAAAACAAGAATACTATAATTTTTACCTAGGTCATATCCCAGAAGGCCGAACACACGTGAAGAATTACGGAACTCTTGTTACTTTCAACGTATGGGATAGTGTTGACGTTTTGTACAGTGGTAATGCTCGTGGCTTAAAAACCTATTACGTTTGTAAACCTCTGGGTGGCGGTGGTTCCGCTTCCTTTATCAATTTGGAATATTTTGGAGCTGACAGTGTTAAAATTGGAGTTTCTGGAGAACTCCTTATTTACTCGCCTCTGGGTATACTTATACAACCAAAGGCAAGTGCATGGCAACTTGATACCAACGGTAATTATCAACCTTTAGGTTGGCAGCCTTCATATAATCTGGTTGCAACTAACGAGATTAAGTTCACAAGTTTTGGATCTTATAATGCGTCTTTACCATTAATCATCGCGGTAGATTGGGGAGATTCATTCTACCCGACATTTGTTACAGATAACTTATTATGGTCAACATACATGGGGGGCTCAGATGATGATTTGCTCAATAGTGTTTCTGTAAATGCTTCGAATTGGGCATTTGATGGCGGAGTCACAATGAGTCTTAACTTTATTAATGCATCTGGCGGTTATCAAGGTCAGAATGGTGGTTCAGAAGATGGAATCATTGGCATGTATAATTCGGGAATGTGGCTGTGGCGCACGTACTATGGAGGAGTCGCGAGCGACCGAATTTTTAGTGTAAGTGCAAACGGGGGGACAAATACGGTATACTTCACAGGAGGAACATACTCAGCTGATTTCCCTGTTGGAGGACCTCCGGGAACGTTTCAAAATTATTCGACAACAACCAATGGCCCCTCTGACGCATTCATAGGAAAATTGGACGGGTCCGGCGCGCTTTCGTTTGCGACCTGTTATGGTAGTTCAACTGGTAATGAAACTGGTACAATCATTAAAGCGACCAATCAATTCAACAGTTTTTACGTTGCCGGTTATGGTGCGGATGGCTCAACTCCATTAACTTCTGAAACGGGAGCTTCAAACTTAACGGTTGGCGATGCGTTTATTCTGAAGTACAATCCAACTACTTTCGTAAGGGAATGGGCGACGCTCTATGGAGGAACTCCAAATTCTACAAATCATACCAGCATCATGGATTTGGAATTAGGAGCAAATTCAACGAATTATATTGTAATAACCGGAAATACCGGAACTTCAGATTTACCATCACCTACAAATTCAGCCGCAGGAGGATTAAACGATGCGTTCATTGCGTCCTTTACCTCTGGGGATGTACTCAATTGGTCAACTTACTATGGTGGTACACAGTCAGGAAAATCAGATAATAGTACAGGTGTAGTGGTCAACAGCATGGGAGAAATATTTATCGCAGGATGGACGACTAGTAATGATCTGCCCACACCAAATCCAAACGGAGGGTGGAATGATAATTCATTTGCGGGGGGAACTTTACGTGGTGATGCATTTGTAGCACAGTTTAGTTCAAGTGGAAATCTGATTTGGGGGACATACTTAGGAGGTACAGCAGACGAAGATGCGTATGACTTAGCGGTGGATTACATGGATAACATCTACGTCGTAGGTGCTAGCAGAAGTTCTAGTTTCCCTGGGTGGCCTTTTTTAACTAATCCCGCAGGAGTTTGGGCACATCCTCTACATGGACCAACTAACGCCTTTATTGTTCAATTTAATCGCTGGCAAGGTTTAGGATGGGGTACATACTTTGGCGGTGAATTTATTGACGAGGCCAATAGTATTCACATATACAAAGATCCTTCAAGTTCAACTTCATATTTGTACCTAGCAGGCGAAACTTGTAGTAGTGCTAACCCTGGGTATACATATCCTTTTCCTGTTGTTCACACAGGCGCTTTTTCATCCGCTAGCCTTCAAAACTCAGGACTGAATTTTAATAACTATTCAACATGGACTTATCGCGATGGGTTCATTGCAGCATTTGATCTCTCAGCAGCAATAACAGGGATTGAAAACCCTCGTGACTCCTCAGCGAATTTCAGTATATTTCCAACTCCGAATTCGGGTTGTTTTTCAATTGAAGTGCCAACGCAGCCGAATGAGAAGTTTACAATTGTCATTTACGATGTTTTAGGTCAAATTGTCTATTCAGAAAAGGTTGTGGCTACTTCCTTGACATTCAGAAAGCAGATACATCTTGAAATGGAATCTTCGGGATTGTATTCGGTACAGATTCAATCTGAGCATCATGTTTCTACACAACAAACAATTATTCAACACTAAGTGAGAATCGTTGCATTCATATTATCTCTGGCTATGGGTTGCCAATTTCTGTCCTCACAGAATTGGCAACCCCTTCACGGAAATCTTGAGTGGTACACAACTTGTCTTTACGCGGATTCTGTAAGTGATCAGCTTTTCGTTGGAGGAAGGTTTAAGGAAGTAAACAATCAAACTCAGTGGGGTATTGGAACATATAACGGAACTCAATGGGGGCAACTCGGTAGTGGCATTGATGATTCATCTCTGACAAATCGTCCTGCAAAAACAACGGCGATCACACGTTATGGCTCCGACGTTATTATTGGTGGTTGGTTTTCCAAAGCTGGCGGATTGAATACACCGGCACTTGCTAGTTGGGATGGCGCTTCGTGGGACACTGTTCCCGGGGCATTGATGAAATCGCAGGATGTCGTCAATGATCTGATCGTTTTTAACAACGAACTCTACATGTGCGGAGCCTTCGACAGTGTAGGCAATGTTCCGGCCAACTGCATCGCCAAATGGAATGGGAGCACGTGGACAGCGATTGGCAACAATTACCCATTTATACCTCAGGGCGTTTCGCTGAATAAAATGTGTTTCTATCGAGGCAACCTTTATGTAATAGGCTGGTTTCTGGATTTACAGGGTAATTTTTGCCGATTGGCAAAATGGGACGGTACAGTTTGGACATTTTACACGAATTCCTTTACCAATGTATTCGCATTTAATGACCTGATTGTTTTTCAGGACAAGCTCTACATTGCAGGTCTTTTCTCAATGTCTGACATGAAATGCGGAATCATGTCATGGAATGACACGACTTGGTCTGGCGTGGGTGGCGGTTTGCAAACAGTCGTTAATCCAAATCCGGAAGTCATTGAGTTAGCAGTGTATCATAACAAATTGTTCTGTGTCGGTAATTTTGAAAAAGTCGGCGGCGCTCCGGCGGACGGTCTCGCAAGTTGGGACGGCACGTATTGGTGTGGATATGGCACTAGCTTTCAGATCAACAGTCAGAATGTGGGTGCAACAAATATTGCTTTTTACAGAGACACAATGTACATAGGCGGCGGATTTGAAATGGTGGAAGGAGATACCATAGAATACATCGCTCAATGGGCTGGAGGAAATTTCGCTGATACATGCAACGTGATTAGTACAGATGTAAACGGGGCTTCCAATTTCAATAGTGCGCTTAACTTATTTCCGAATCCTGCCCGAGATGAAATAACATTTGAGTTTACCGACTCTGAAAACCGGCAACTCATTATTTACGATTGCGCAGGCAGGGAAATATGGCGAGAAGAAAACTCCGGCGCGATAATCAAAGTTGATGTTCAAAGTTTTTCGGATGGTCTTTACTTTTTCAGCGCCTTTGGAGACAACGAAGAGTACGTTCAAGGAAAGTTCTTAATTGCTCATTAATTGACAAGGGTGAATACGCTTTGAGACTTTACATCTCGAATTTTTGAAGCATTATTTCTATGGCTAAGAATGCAGCCACAGAAACAAAAAGCGCATCTGAATAAGATGCGCTTTTCTGTTTCTGCTTAGTCTCTCACGATCGTATCACCGCACCCACCTTCTCCTCAAACGCTTTCTGTAAGCGCTCCATCGTTTTTTCAATCTGCTTGTCCGTGAGTGTTGCGTCGTTATCCTGCAGCATAAAACTTACCGCGTACGATTTCTTTCCTTCTCCGAGTTTATCGCCTTCATACACATCGAACAGATTCACTTCACGCAACAATTTGCGTTCTGTATTCCATGCCAACTCTTCAATCTGCTGATACTTCACAGCGCGATCAATCACCAATGCAAGATCGCGACGAACCGCAGGGAACTTCGATACTTCAGTGTAACGTACCGCCTTCTGCTTACGCAGCAAACGCATTACTTCCGACCATTCGAATTCCGCTGCATAAACTGCAACCGGAGTATCTGCGAGCTTCAATGCTTTCGGAGAAACAACACCAATGCGCACCACTTCACGCTTGCCCGACATTCCGCGCAGACTTTCAGCATATATCTCATTCGCTCCGGCTTCCCAAGTGAGACCCGTAATGCCTATGCGATTCAGAATCACTTCTGATTCTCTGCGAATATCACCGAATGAAACAGCATTGGATTTTCCTTCCCAGCTTTCTGGACGACGATTTCCGCTGAGTAAAACGAGAAGTTGCTCGCGCTCTTCCCATTTCCATTCGCCTTCCTGGGCCGCGTTATTCAAACGATAAACTTTTCCGAATTCAAACAAACGCTGATCTGCATTCTTGCGATTAACATTGTAAGTGATGCTTTCAAGACCGCCGAACAGCAATGTCATACGCATTACTCCCAGATCAGAACTCAGCGGATTCAGAATCTGAACCGTATCTTCACTGTTCAATCCTGCGAACTTTCCGTAGTACGCAGTGCGCGTTAATGAGTTATTCAGAATTTCTCTGAAACCACGCGAAGCCAGCAAATCAGTAACTGTTTCGCGCAACTTCTCCGGATCAGGATGCTTCATGTGTGAAGCTGAAATCTGAAGTTTATCAGGGAAACCGATATTGTTGTAACCGTAAACACGCAACACCTCTTCCACAACATCCGCTGCACGCGTTACATCAACTTTGAATTGCGGAACAGAAAGAAGCAACGCATCTTTTCCATCGCTGATAATTTCCATTCCCAACGCCGTAAGAATCTTACGAATGATGGAACGATCAATATCTTTTCCGATCAACGTATCACAAGTGTCGAATGAGAATGCAATCTCAACTGCTTCTTTCTTGCCCGGATACTGATCTGTGATTTGTGATGTAACATTGCCCGCGCCGATTTCATCAATGAGATACACTGCACGCAACAACGCGTTCAATGTAATTTCAGGATCAGATCCGCGCTCGAAACGGAAACTCGAATCTGTTTTCAACTGATGATGCTTCGATGTTTTACGGACGCTCACCGAATCAAATGCAGCACTTTCCAGGAAGATCTTCGTCGTGCTTTCCGTCACGCCGGAATCAAGTCCACCGAAAACACCCGCAATGCACATCGGCTCACTTTCATTGCAGATCATCAAATCATTTGCAGTGAGCTTGCGTTTTACTTCATCGAGCGTAACGAATTCAGTTCCTTCTGCACACTTACGGATCACAACTTTATTTCCTTTGATTTTCGCTGCGTCAAATGCGTGCAAAGGTTGACCTGTTTCATGCATCACATAATTCGTGATGTCAACAATATTATTGATCGGTCGCAGACCGATTGCTTTCAAACGATTTTGCAGCCAATCCGGAGATGGTTCGACTTTCACGCTCACTGTGATTCCGCTGTAACGCTTACATGCTGCAGCATCTTCAATCACCACTTCAACAGGACACGCCGGCAGTTCTTCTGTAAGCGATGCAACAGCGGGAAACGAAACAGAGTTCGATTCCGCATTGTGATCTCCAATCAGTTTCTGCGCGAGCACAACAGCAGCAAGATCACGCGCCACACCGAAATGTGAAGCAGCATCAACACGATTCGGAGTCAATCCGATTTCAAACACAGTATCCGAACTGATTCCGAAATGTTCTGCAGCAGGCGTGCCGACTTTTGCATCTTCATCCAGAACAATTATTCCTGCATGTGATTTTCCCAATCCGATTTCATCTTCCGCACAAATCATTCCTTCGGACAGTTCACCACGAATCTTGGATTTCTTTATTTCGAAAGGTTCTCCTTCCACAGGATGCAGCATCGCTCCAACAGTAGCAACAACCACTTTCTGTCCTGCAGCAACATTCGGAGCACCGCAAACAATACTCAGCAATTCCGCACCGCCAACATCCACTTTCGTCAATGAAAGTTTATCAGCATTCGGATGCTTTGCACATTCCATCACTTGACCGATTACCACGCCACGCAATCCACCCGGCAACGATTCAAACGTCTCCATGCTTTCCACTTCAAGTCCGCAACCCGTGAGCGCCTCTGAAATCTGCTGCGCAGATAAATCAGTTTGGTAATATTCCTTAAGCCAGTTCAGTGATATTTTCATAGTGCGCAAAGGTAGGAAATTGACTTCAGACGCCGGTTCGCCTCACGTCCGAATACCTATCTTTGCCCGATGAATCTTCCAGGTCAATATCGACTTCTGAATCTCATTTCCGGATGGGTGGTTTTCGTTTTAGCAGCATTTGTTTATCTGCTTACGCTTGAACCTACTGCCAGCTTCTGGGATTGCGGTGAGTATATTGCATGCGCTTGGGGATTGGAAAGCGGTCACCCGCCCGGAGCGCCGTTCTTCCTGCTGATAGGTCGCGTATTCGGATTGCTTTCCTTCGGAAATAATCAAAATGTGGCGGTCATGGTCAACGCCATGTCGGGATTAGCCAGCGCAGCAACCGTGATGTTCCTCTTCTGGACCATCACACATTTTGCAAAGAAAATTGTGGTTCGATACGATCAGAAATTCTCTCAATCGCGTATGGTGCTCATCATGCTTGCGGGTATGTGCGGATCATTAACCTATGCCTTCACAGATTCATTCTGGTTTTCTGCTGTTGAAGGTGAAGTTTATGCATTGAGCTCATTGTTCACCGCCGTTGTTTTCTGGGCCATGCTCAAATGGGAAGAACAGGCCGATCATGTCAGCAGCGACCGTTGGATCGTTTTGATCGCGGCACTCATCGGAATGTCTATCGGTGTGCACCTGCTCAATCTTCTGACGATTCCTGCATTAGTGATGATTTGGTATTTCAGAAAAAATCACCGCGTTACATGGAAAGGAATTTTGGGCGCGCTCGTTGTCGGAGTTCTGATGCTTGGATTGGTGCAGGACGTTTTGATTCCCGGAATAGTAAAACTTGCAGGTAAAGCGGAATTACTATTTGTGAATGATTTCGGAATGAGTTTCAATTCCGGTATCATCGCGTTCTTCATCGCTGTGATTGTAATTCTGCTTGGAGGAATTTTGTTTTCCATTGTAAAAAAACACAGAGTAGTCAATGTTGTGTTCTTATCATTGACTGTTTTATTGTTGGGTTATTCCAGCTTTCTCGTGATTGTGATTCGCGCCAATGCAGGAACACCGATCAACGAAAACAATCCTTCCAATCCGGTGAGTTTGCTTTCTTACCTGAATCGGGAACAATACGGAGATTGGCCATTGTTTTACGGTCCGCAATTCAATACTCCCGCGGATGCTGAGCAACCATGGATTGATGGCAATCCTGTTTATGTGAAAGATGAAAAATCCGGCCGTTACATTATCAGTGATGATCGCAAAGGAAGCGAAACCAACTACGATGAACGTGGCTGTGTGTTGTTTCCGCGTATGCACAGCGCAAGTCACGAATCCGCATACAAAAATTGGGTAGACATTAAAGGCGAAACGACTGTTTTCACTTACGCCGATGGCAAATCAACAACTGTAAACATCCCGACATTCTCTGAGAACATGCAGTTCTTTGTGACGTATCAGGTGGGTTGGATGTATCTGCGTTATTTCATGTGGAATTTCGCAGGAAGACAAAACGATTTTGAAGGTTACGGAGGAGATGCGGAAGGCAACTGGCAATCGGGATTAAGTTTCATTGACGACAATCGAATCGGTGATCATAAAGTATTACCTCCGCTATTAAAAGCGAACAAAGCAAATAACAAGTATTGGTTTCTGCCTTTGCTCCTTGGTATTGCCGGGATTTTGTATCACATCAAATATGGCAAGCGCGACGCGTTGATTACAGCATTGCTGTTCTTATTTACAGGAATGGCAATTGTATTTTATCTGAATCAAACACCGTGGCAACCGCGTGAACGTGATTACGCATACGTAGGTTCATTCTATGCTTTTGCGATTTGGATTGGCTTGGGTGTACTGAACATTTATGAATGGCGCACGAAAATAAAACGCACGTTTGCACTAGGCCTTGCCGTACTCTTCAGCGGTTTGGTTCCGTTCGTTGTATTGATTCAGAATTGGGATGATCACGATCGATCCGGAAGAACCGTTGCACAGGATCTCGCAGTTGCAATGTTGAATTCCTGTGAAAAGAACGGAATACTTTTTACATACGCCGACAACGATACATTTCCGTTGTGGTATGCACAGGAAGTTCTCGGTGTTCGCAAGGATGTGCGCATTATTTGTCTTTCACTTTTCCGAAGTGATTGGTATATCGATCAGGCGAAACGAAAACAATACGATGCAGATGCATTACCGATTACGATGAACAGTTGGCAATATCGTGAAGGAACACGTGATTGGTTGACAATTGATGTCAGTGAAGACACAATGTTGCTTGAAAACGTAGTTGATTTCTTCAGTACCGATGATTTCCAATATCAATATGAAACTGTTTCAGGTGATACAGTAAATTATTTGCCCACACGTTACGTGAAACTCGCTGCGGACAACGACAGCGGAGCAATTCAGTGGACCATTCCGGGCAACTACATTCTGAAAGATCAGATGATCATTCTGGATATTCTTGCCCACAACAATTGGAAACGTCCGATTCATTTTGCGGTGAATATGCCGATGAGTTGTTACGGCGGACTCGGTCAATATCTTCAACTTGAAGGTCTCACGTATCGTTTGGTTCCTACTGCGAACAAACGCGAAGATGCGGATCTCGTTGAACGCCCGCAGGTGAATCTCGAAAAATCATACGACTTAATCATGCGTCAGTTTCAGTGGGGCGGACTGAATGATCCGCGCGTTTATGCGGATGAAACCGTGCAACGCATGTTCAGCGATCCTTATCGTTACTCCTGCGCCATCACAGCGCATGCTCTCGCAGAATCAGGAATGAACGAACAGGCTTCGGCAGTAATCAGAAAATGTTCGCAGAATATTCCTGCCACACAAATTCTTCCGGATGATTACTGGATCAGCATGACGGACGCAGCGTGGCTGTGCGGCGATTACAAACTCGGAAACCAATTGGCGAATGAAGCGTTCGATCACGCAATTGCATGCATACGCTGGTACACAACATTACCGAATATCAGCGGCGACTATCTGAATAAGAAAGAACAAATTCAGATGTTGTATGGTCTTGCGGAAATGTACGGACAGGCTACGCTGACAACAAAATGGAAGCCGCAATTGGATGCGCTCGGCATTCCTGTTGCAGAATAGTTTATCAGGAAATTCTTCCCCAGTTCACTGAACTGCTTTGCTCGCGTTGCAATTCCTCAACCAGCGCAATGTGTTCCGGCAATTGAAGTTTCGGATCCTTATCAAGTATTTCTGCTGCAACACCACGCGCATGCTGTAGAATGGAAACATCCTTGGTCAAATCCGCCAAACGCAATCCAAGCAAACCGCTTTGCTGTGTTCCTTCAAGATCACCAGGGCCGCGCAGCTTAAGATCAACCTCTGCAATTTCAAATCCATCGTTGGTGCGCACCATTGTTTCCATTCTGAGTTTGGTATCCTTACTCAGTTTGTGGCCGGTCATCAAAATGCAATACGACTGATCCGCACCACGACCTACACGTCCGCGCAACTGATGAAGCTGTGATAATCCGAATCGCTCCGCGCTTTCAATCACCATTACACTCGCATTGGGAACATTGACGCCAACTTCAATTACAGTTGTTGCAACCATGATCTGCGTTTCTCCGCGAACGAAACGCTGCATTTCAAAATCCTTATCAGCGGGTTTCATTTTTCCATGCACGATACTCACGCGGTAATCCGGAACCGGAAATGCACGCGAAATACTTTCGTATCCGTCCATCAGATCTTTGTAATCCATTTTTTCAGATTCCTGAATCAAAGGATAGACAACATACACCTGTCGACCCAATGCAATCTGCTCTTTCATGAATCCGAAAACACGCAAGCGTTGCGTATCCGAGAAATGAACGGTTTTAATCGGCTTGCGTCCCGGCGGCAATTCATCAATCACGGAAGTATCAAGATCTCCGTACAACGTCATCGCAAGTGTGCGTGGAATCGGAGTTGCGGTCATTACCAACACGTGAGGCGGATTTGTATTCTTTCTCCACAACTTCGAACGCTGCTCCACACCGAATCGATGTTGCTCATCGATTACGATCAGTCCGAGATTACGAAACTTAACTTCATCTTCAATCAATGCGTGAGTACCGATGAGTATATCCAGATTCCCGGAACGCAAATCCTCATGCAATATTCTTCGCTCGCTTTGTTTCGTATTTCCGGTGAGCAACGCAATACGCACAGGCAATCCGCGCAGCAATTCACGAATTGACTGAAAATGCTGTGTTGCGAGAATTTCCGTCGGTGCCATCAGACACGCCTGAAAATTATTGTCGTTGGCAATGAGCATGCACATCAATGCAACAACAGTTTTTCCGCTGCCTACGTCACCTTGCAACAAACGATTCATCTGTTTGCTGCTTCCCATGTCAGCGCGTATTTCTTTAATCACACGCTTCTGTGCATTCGTCAATGGGAAAGGTAGATTGTGTGAATAAAAAGAATTGAACTTTTCTCCTACAACGGAAAAATCAAATCCCTGAAAATCCGTTTTGCGAATGCTTTTCACACGCAGCAATCGCAGTTGTATCATCAGAAACTCTTCAAACTTAATTCGGGCTTCGGCGCGACGCAGCAATGAAGTATCTGTTGGAAAATGGATCTGAAGAATCGATTCTTCCCGCGATAACATTTTCAAAGAGGACACGGTACTCTCAGGAAGTATCTCAGGAATTTTTCCGGCCGCAAGAGGAAGCAATGTGCGGATCAGTTTCATCATTCCTTTTGAATCGAGACCTTTCAGCTTTGCTTTCTCCGAAGAAGAATACATCGGTTGCAGTACATTCAACTTCTGAATTTCTTCCTCTTTCACTTCTGTTACTTCAGGATGCGCGATGTTGATCTTCCCATTGTAAACTGTCGGCTTTCCGAATACGATATATTCTTTACCCGGAAGATATTTCCCCGACAACCATTTCAATCCTTGAAACCAAACAAGCTCCAGATTGCCGGTTTTGTCTGTAAGCTGTGCTACCGCGCGCTGACCTCTTGCCTTTCCAAGAATCTGAAAATTCAGAATCTGTCCGCGCAACTGTACATATGGTAAATCAGCATTGATTTCATTCGTAGAATAAAAGCGTGTTCTGTCTACATGACGATACGGATACCACTTCAGCAAATCGCCGAAGGTTTCTATGTCAAATTCCGTTTTCAGTGTTTTTGCCCGTTCAGGACCAACTCCTTTCAGAAATTCAACCGGTGTATCGAGAAAACTATCTGCCACAAAGCGAATTTACGAGTTACGACCTTTCACAAACCTTGATATTTCGACCGAAATGAGGCGTGTAATTACAAAATCATCAAAAATCTTACATGCGTAATACGGCCGTTCGAATTGGTTATTACACCTCTGCAAGCCGATATAATTTTGAATCAACAAATAAGATAACCTATGAAAGCCCCTAAGCTTATCGCCGCACTGCTCATCTCGCTGTCGCTGAATGCCGCAGCTACAGAGCAACAAAATACTTCCAATACTGACTCTTTAAACATGAGAAAAGGATATTTCCTTGATTTCTCGGGAGTCATGACCATTAACGATCAGAAAGTTTCTGACTACATGGTTTACATCTTCCAGGACGGAGCACTTCGTGATTCGTTTTATGTAACGAACAAACGCGAACAGTATTACGAATTACCGCTTAATCACAATTTTGCGCTGAAGTTTCGTAAAACAGGATACCGCGAACGAATCGTTCTGGTAGACACACACGTTCCGAATGCGGAAGCACAACGCTATTACAGTTTCAGATATTCAATCGAATTCATTAGCGAAGATGCACCTGCAAATACATTCGATGATTTTCCGGTAGCGTATGTAACATTCCAGAAAGCGAAAAAAGACTTCGACTTTGACAGGACATATCACAAGAATACCAGAATACCGAACCCAAACACCAATAAAACCGCAAATACGAACGTCAGCGTCCGCTAGCAGGGGGAATTGCACGGACGAAAAAGGGAAGCATCGATGTGAGCTTCCCTTTTAAATTTTTACTGCTGTGTTGTTACACTAAATGAACATCGTCACCGGATTCTCAAGCATCATTTTCAACGTCTGCAGGAATGCAGCTCCTGTAGCGCCGTCCACCACTCGGTGATCACAACTCAATGTTACTTTCATAATTTTACCGGGAACAACTTGTCCGTTTTTCACAACAGGAACTTCTTTGATTGCTCCAACGGCAAGAATACAAGCATCAGGCGGATTGATGATTGCCGTAAACTCCTCTATGCCGAACATTCCCAGATTGGAAATGGTAAATGTGTTTCCTTCCCAATCAGACGGCTGAAGTTTTTTGTCTTTTGCTTTCTTGGCATATTCGCGCACTTCAGTTCCGATTTGTTCGAATGATTTCTGATCAGCGAAACGAACAACAGGAACCAGCAATCCTTCATCAACCGCAACAGCAACACCAATGTGCACGTGCTGATTGTAACGGATACGATCTCCCAACCAGCTTGAATTCACTTTCGGATGATGACGCAATGCTGAAGCGCAGGCACGAATCACCATATCGTTGAAAGAAACTTTCACAGGAGAAATTGAGTTGATCGCCTCACGTGATTTCGAAGCTTGATCCATGTCAATCTCCATCGTAAGATAGAAATGCGGCGCACCGAATTTACTTTCTGACAAACGACGCGCAATTGTTTTGCGCATCTGCGAAACAGGCTCTTCCGTAAATCCTTCTTTCCCGTTGATCACTGCATTACCAAATGCCAGAGCACCGGATTTGCCCGGATGCCATGTAGCAACATCTCGCTTCACAACACGGCCGTGTTCACCGGTTCCTGAAACACCTGAAAGATCCAATCCCTTTTCAGCTGCGAGTTTCTTCGCAAGAGGAGAAGCTTTTATACGTCCGTCTCCGTTAGCTGATGGTGTTGCAACAGGTGTTGGAGTTGCAACAGCAACGCTTTTCACCGGCTCAACTTTAGTCTCTGCAACCGGCTCAGCTTTCTTCACTTCCTGAACAGGTGCTGCAGCTTCCTGTTTCGGAGTTGCAGCAGCGAACGCAGCGAGAATTGCTTTCACATCCTCGTCTTTATTCCCGATCACTGCAAGAACTGCGTCAACAGGTGCGCCCTGACCTTTTTCAATTCCGATATGCAACAACGTTCCGTTGTAAAACGACTCAAACTCCATTGTTGCTTTATCCGTTTCTATTTCGGCAAGGATCTCACCCTTCTTAACGGTATCTCCAACTTTCTTATGCCACGCCGCAACAACACCATCTGTCATGGTATCGCTCAACTTCGGCATTTTTACTACTTCAGCCATGTATATTTCTTGATTGAAAAATGATTATTCCATTATGAACGGATAGTTCGGCTCTGCGTACACATCCTTGTACAATTCCTCTGGATCAGGGAATGGTGATTCTTCAGCGAACTTTACACATTCGTTCACGAGATCTTCC
The DNA here is from genome assembly GCA_046046005.1 of Bacteroidota bacterium. Taxonomy (GTDB): domain Bacteria; phylum Bacteroidota; class Bacteroidia; order Palsa-965; family Palsa-965. Next base: position 16,621 of record JBJOKQ010000010.1, read on the forward strand.
ACTTTCTTTTCCATCGCCTCGATTCCTTTATCGTCGAGCCAACCGTTTTCTTTCATAGTTGTAATTACTTGCTCAATCGGATCAAGGCGCTTGTATTCTTCAACTTCCTCTTTCGAACGATACTTCGCAGGATCTGACATTGAATGTCCGCGATAACGATATGTTTTCATCTCGAGCAATGTAGGCCCTTCTCCTTTGCGCGCGCGTTCCGCTGCGGAAGCAATAGCTTCGTGAACAGTTTCACAACTCATTCCGTCAACCTGGAATGACGGCATATCGTAAGCATGACCCAACTTGTAAAGTTCGTGCACATTCGATGTACGTTGAACTGAAGTTCCCATTGCGTAATTGTTATTCTCAATAATGAAAATTACAGGAATCTTCCACAGCATAGCCATGTTGAATGCTTCGTGCAAAGCACCTTGACGGATCGCTCCGTCTCCCATGTAACAAAGCGTTACACGGCCGTTTTCATTGTAGCTGTCAGCGAAAGCAATACCTGCGCCCAATGGAATCTGACCACCAACAATTCCGTGTCCGCCAAAGAAATTATGCTCTTTTGAAAAAATATGCATCGACCCGCCTTTGCCTTTTGAGCAACCGGTAATCTTGCCATACAATTCAGCCATTACATATTTCGGATGCATTCCTCGTCCGATAGGATGTGCGTGATCACGATAAGCTGTTATCACACGATCGTCCTTTGTGATTGCTGATTCAGCTCCTGCTACTAACGCTTCCTGTCCGATGTAAAGGTGACAGAATCCGCGAATCTTCTGCTGAATGTACATTTCTCCGCATTTCTCTTCAAAGCGACGCATCACCAGCATTGATTCATACCAGGTTTCATAAACCTCTTTGCTGAATTTCGCTTTCTTCTTGTCCGAAGTGCTCTTCGTTTTAGTAGCCATTAGCACGTTATTTTTTGAGTTTCCAAAGATACAAGTATTACCCGTTTTTCAATTGGCGAATAAATAGCTCAACGCTTCAATTCATTCGCTTCAAAAGCCAAAGGCAATAACCCTCCTATTCCGTTCACAGCATAAATTTCTCCTTTGGCACCGGCCATCAAAATTCGCATTGGTTTTCCCCAACGCGATTCGTATTCCGCAATTACCTGTCGGCACGCACCGCATGGAGTTATCGGTCGGTTCACTTCGAAATTGTCGGATTGACAAGCAATCACCAAATGTGTAGCAGAAACGGAAGGAAAAACTGTTCCTGCATAAAACAAAGCCGTGCGCTCTGCACATAATCCTGAAGGATATGCAACGTTCTCCTGATTGCTGCCGGTCACAACCTCTCCGTTTTCCATTCGCAATGCAGCACCAACTCTGAATCCGGAATAAGGAGCGTAAGCATTTCCGGCTGTTGCCCGGGCTGATTTCAGCAAATCACGCTCTTCCTGACTCAACTCTGCCTCTGAACCGTAAACCTGAACTTTTGAAGTAATCGTAAATTCTTCCATAGGTAGTATTGAACAAATATAGCCGTTTTGATAGCCGTCAGACCGTTGAAACCTGCCGAAACTTGAAAATCCTGATTCTTTGCCAATTTTTAATACCACTCTGACTATCAGATACTTCAGCAACACCTTACAGGTTTCAGATTGCAACAATGAAACGAATTGTTTTAGTCTCCACTAAACCGTTTGCGTAATCTTGAGTCTCACAGATAAATCAAACGCAATGAAAAAGCTACTAATCATTCTCTTCACACTCGTTTCTACTTTTTCTCTGCGTGCCGCTGACGGCGATAGTATTTGGGGCGTCAATTTCATACATGACATTTACTTCAACTTCACTCAAAATCCATACTGGGATACACTTTTGGCCAATTACAATGCCGACCGATATACTTCCTGCGAAATGATTTTTGACGGAACCGTCTTGCCTTCTACCGGAGTTCGCTTCAAAGGAAATTCGTCATTTAATGCACCGGGAGTGAAGAAATCATTCAAAGTGGATTTGAATGAATTTGTTCCGGGGCAGGATTACGACGGAATAAAAAAATTCAATCTGAATAATGTGTTCAAGGATCCCACTTTCATTCGGGAAAAACTCACTTTGGATTTCATGCGCCGCAACAATATTCACGCTCCGCGCTGCACTTATGCACGTGTTTATCTGAATAATGTTTATTGGGGACTATACACATTAGTTGAAGACGTGAACAGTAAATTCCTTTCGCAACACTACAACAATAACAATGGAAATCTGTTCAAAGGAGATCCGACAGGTGATCTGAAATGGTTTGGCAATTCTGTGTCCTCTTACACTTCAAAATATGAATTGGACGAAACACTGACTAACGATTGGACAGATCTGATAGAGCTTATCGATTCAATCAATAATGCGAATCCTTCAACTTATTACTCATCATTGGAAACTGTGCTGAACGGCCAGGATGCCATCTCGAATCTTGTCATCATGAATATTTTTGTCAATCTCGATTCATACTCAGGTAGCGGGCACAACTACTATCTGTTTCACGATTCTCTTCAAGGTGTATTCAGATGGATTCCGTGGGATGTAAACGAGTCGTTTGGAACTTTCACAATGGGGATGACACCGACGCAACTTAAGAATCTCCCCTTTGATTATGTCAGTCAATCCAACAACCGGCCGTTAGCCGTGAAATTCAATACTGATCCAACGTACAGATCCGTTTACATTGGTACGTATTGCAATTTGATGCAGAATTTCACCAACGCCTACCTCGATCCGTACATCGACAGTCTGGCCAACGTGATCCGCTCTGATGTTTATGCAGATCCTAATAAGGCGTATTCGAATCAGGACTTTGAGAATAATCTTACTTCAGATATTTCTGTTCCGGGTCCTCAGGGAGTATCCACAATTCTCGGATTGAAAGATTTCATCACATCTCGCAGAAGCAGCTTGATCACACAACTTTCTGCTTTCGGGTGTTGGCTCTCCAACGAAAACAACGCTGCAACGACATTTACAGAATCGTTCAGTGTGCTCCCGAATCCGGCTCACAACATCATCAATTTTGTAATTCCTTCAACTTGGGAAAATTCAATGTGCACAGCTAAAGTCATTGACCTCAGCGGCAGAACGGTACTGAGCAATTCTTTCATTTCTGCAACAGGAACACAAAGTCTGGAAATCAGCTTTCTATCTGCAGGAGCATACTACCTGTCTCTTTCCAACGCCACAGGACAATCAACTACCGCCGGATTTACTATCTCTGCCGATTAAATTTCGTCAATAGTAAAAAACAGATAACTTTACGTTAATCAAGATTTAACGTAGTCAAATCCTTATTGCCATCTATGAAAAACATTATCGCTGCTTTGGCGCTCATCTCATCAGTAGCATTTCTCAATTCCTGCACCAATGATCCGGGCCCCGGCGGCAAGGCTTCAATTCAAGGTGTGATCAAAGCAACCCGCTATGTAAACAATTGCACTACCAATGCCGGTTCGTTTATGGCAGAAGATGAAGATGTATATATTGTTTATGGTGATGATCCATCATACGGCGACAGAATTAAAACCGGTCCGGGCGGTGTGTTCTATTTCCAATATCTGCAACCCGGGAAATACACGATCTATGCCTACTCTACCAAGTGTACGGTTGCGCAGCGTGAAGCTGTTGTAATGGAAGTGGAAATCACTGACAAAAAGCAGGAACTCGTTACAGATACTCTATTCATTGACAAATGAGAATCATCGCTCTATTAGTATTCGTCCTTGCTGCGTTTCAGTTGTCTGCGCAATCCAAAAAGCAGATAAAAGAATACAAGATCAAGTCGTGTACTGAAACCACAGTTTTGTTTACAGATGGCAAAGAAAGTGCGACGTTCAAGTCGGCATTCATGTCGTTTGATAAAGAAGGAAACACCACGGAAGAAATTCAATACAATCAGGATGGTTCCGTAAAACGCAGAGAAACTGCAAAGTATGCCGGCAAGAATAAAACGGAAGAAGTTGTTGATTCACGTGGCGATAAAGACGTTGATGGACCAAAAACCAATTACCGGAAAACCACTTACAAGTACAACGCTAACGGCGACAAAACAGAAGAAACCGATTACGATGCAGCGGGTAATGTTGTGAAGCGTACGACTTACGCTTACACCAAATCCGGTGATAAACAATTTGAAGTGATCTACGACGGCAGCGGCAAGCTCGTTAAGAAATTCGTTTACGGCTACGACAACAAAGGGCTGCGGATCTCAAAAAGTACCTATGGTCCGGGAGAAGTCCTGATAAAAATGGTGAAGTTTACTTATGGGTACTGAGAAATTTCTGAGTCAGGTTAAAGAAGTGCTGAGCACCTTCGATCCGATTACGCTGGAAGAAATGGACAGCGTAAAACTGATGGATCGCAAGGATCTGAAATTCAATTTCAGCATCAAACACCTGCCTGAATTTCTGAATGCAATCCGCGATCAATACAGATCGTTGGAAGTCGGCGGCACCCGAATGAGCCGTTACGAAACGCTGTATTACGATACTCCGGAATTTGATCTTTATAAAATTCATCACAACGGTAAACCTGCACGCTTCAAGATACGAGTGCGTAAATATGTTGAATCTGATCTTAAATTTTTTGAAGTAAAGCATAAGAACAATAAAGGCCGTACACTGAAGACACGCGTCAAGAAGAAGAAAGACGGAACGGAAATTTCCGGCAGTTCTCTTGATTTACTTCAGGAAAAAACCGGAATGGGTCAGGATCATCTTGAGCCGAAATTGTGGGTAAACTACACCAGAATTACTCTGGTAAACCGCTACGATGAAGAACGTCTTACAATCGATCTTGATCTCGAAGTAATTTCTGATAATTCGAATTTCAAGTTCGACGGACTGGTAATTGTAGAAGCAAAAATGTCCAAGCTTCATGTAACACCGTTCGTTAAACTTCTAAAAGAAAAACACATTCGCGAGGGCGGAATGAGCAAATACTGCATGGCAGTAAGTAAACTCGTTCCTGATCTCAAACACAATAATTTCAAACCGAAATTGATCAAAGTAGATAAAATATTACATGAGACTGACGCTGCTTAAATGGATTCTGCCAATGTTCCTGATGCTGGCACCATCACAATTCGTAAATGCGCAAACTGATGCATCAAGCGATCCGCTTTCTTCTGTTTTGGGAACCGACTCCGACAACAACGAAGACGGAAAGAAGAAAAAGAAAAATAAGGACGATAAAGAAGAAGCCGAAACGCCATTCTTCACGTTCAATCTCGATCGCTTCAATGCAACTTTCTTTACAAGATTGCTCATTGACCTTTTGTCGATCGTAATTCTCATTAAGTTTATTTACTACCCGGTTTACAAGAGACGTGATCACATTTTCACGTTCTACATGTTCAACCTCACCATCTTTATCATCACGTATTTGCTCAATACTAAAACCGGATTCTCAACAGGAGCAGCTTTCGGTTTGTTTGCAGTCTTCTCACTTCTGCGCTACCGAACGGAAGATATTTCTGCACGTGACATGACGTATCTCTTCGCTGTAATTGCGCTCGGACTGATGACGTCAGTAAACAAAGGAAACGTTCTTGAAATTATTCTCATCAATGCGGTAATTCTTTCTGCAGCATTCCTGCTCGACGGAAATGTTCTGATGAAAACCGAATTCGTGAAGTCGGTGCAATATGAGAACATTGAACTCATCAAGCCTGAGCGACACGCCGAACTGATTACTGATCTTGAAAGCCGTACCGGATTGAAAATTCATAAAATCAGCGTTGGTAAAATTGATTTTCTTCGCGACACCGCAATGATCAAAATCTATTATTACGAACCGAAAAATCAGGAAGTATGAAGAAATTAATTGCAGCTGCATTGCTGATTTTTTCCGGGGCGAATTTTCTGAACGCACAAACTCAGGATTTCGGAATGTGGAATACTATTTCCGTGAATAAGGAGTTCAATAAAAAACTGAGTGCGGGAATTGATCAGGAAATCCGTTTTCGTGATAATCTTAGCACGCTGAATCTTGTGTATACTAATGTCGGTCTGACTTATAAGTTATCCGACAATTTCAAATTCAGTGCAGTGTATCGTTTCATCGATAAACACAAAGATGATTTTACATGGGGTGTACGTCACCGCATTTACTTCGACGCAGCAGTTAAAGTAAAACCGGGCAACTTCAACTTTTCGTACAGAGCACGTTATCAGATTGAATGGCGCGGAGCAGGTTACGAGCAAATACATGGAAATGTTCCCGAAATTTATTTCCGTAATCTCTTCAAACTAGGTTATAAGGTAGGCGAATCTTGGGAACCGTACCTCGGCAGTGAAATTCGTTTTCAAATTCAGAATCCGCGAATTCCTTATCACAATGGCTTCGACAGAACACGATTCATCGGAGGTTTGAATTACGAATTAAACAAGCACCATACTATCGGAACCTATTTCCTTTACCAGAAAGAATGGAATGTTTCTGATCCGGAAACACTTCACATCCTCGGTATAGAATACACCTTCAACATCTGATCAATGTTCGTGTAACGCGTGTAAAGTTTTTCTGAATTACTTTTTTGATATCAAAGCCACAGCCCAGGCATTCGCTCCGTCTGTGCGACCCACGTAACCGAGTTTCTCGTTAGTAGTTGCTTTAATTGAAACGCAATCTTTATCAACCCGCAGAATCGGCGCAAGTACTTCTGTCATTGCAGGAATATGCGGATTGATTTTTGGCGTTTCCAAAGCGAGCGTTGCATCAATATTCACCACTTCCCACCCTTTAGCGTCTAGCAACTCCACAACTTTAGTCAGAAGTACTTTGCTGTCGGCATTTTTATAATTACTGTCTGTATTGGGAAAGTGAAATCCGATATCACGCAACGATGCCGCACCGAGCAAAGCATCGCAAATGGCGTGCAGTAAGACATCCGCATCCGAATGTCCGTCACAACCTTTCTCAGAAGGAATCTCCACTCCTCCAAGTACGAGTTTACGCCCCTCTTTCAATTGATGGACATCGTATCCCATTCCGATTCTGATTGCAGGCTTCATATCGCAAACTTACTCAATGTAAACCGCAGCACAATAAAAAATGCCATCCTTCAGCGAAAGATGGCATCCTTTAAGATTATTAAATATTACTTCGCGTCGCTGTCGCTGTTCTGTGATTTGAACGCATCAAAGTCGAATGTCAATGAGAAACGAAGTGTATTCTGCAATGGACTGCGCTGTGCATTGGTTGGAATCAGATATGCGAAGTCAAGTCCGAATACGTTGTACTTGATTCCTGCTCCAAGCGTAAAGAACTGACGATTTCCTTTCGTAGGTGCTTCGTAGAAATAACCCATACGAACAGCGAAAGTTTCGTTGTACCAATATTCCAATCCGGTGCAGATGTTGATCTCTTTCAACTCTTCACGGAATCCGCCCGGAGCGTCGTTAAATGAACCGAACATTCCTTCAGGCACTGAACGATTCGGATCTTTTCCGGCGAGAATTACATATTGTCCGTTAACGATTTTAGGACTTCCTGTCAGAGGATCGATTTCATAAACCGGAGGTGTTGGCACTAGCAGTTTATTGAACTCCAATTGAAATCCGATACGATTGTAATCATCCGCTTTCACTGAAATTCCTGAACCTAAACGAAGATTGATCGGAATGAAATCTTTGTTGATTGAAGTCGAATATGAAATCTTGTTTCCAATGTTTGTGATCGCCATTCCCGCCATAAACGTAGTCGGCTTTCCGCTGATCTTCATTTCATCATCGTGGTAATATGCGCTCAGATCAACCGCCACAGCAGTACCCGGGCGCGTATCCTGCCCTTGCACGGTAATTCCGTTCGTAAGATTGGAACGTACCAATCGCGCTGTCATTCCCGCTGAAAATTTATCACTCAACTTGCGGGAGTACCCGAAATCAAATGCAAATTCATTCGGTTTGAACTGACCGATTGTATTTCCTACAACGTCTGTGAACGTGATATTCCCCAATGAAAAATAACGTAATGATGCTCCGAAAGCTGAATTCTTGTTCGGCTTGGTATAAAATGAAATATAAGCCAGATTAATATCAGGAACGAGTGCACGCAACCATGGAGAATAAGAAATTCCCATACCCATCTTCTTGTCTGCAAATGCAAGCTTGGAAGCATTCCAATGCAATGAATTTACATCCGGTGTGGTTGCAACACCTGTCTCTCCCATTCCGCCTGCGCGTGAATCTGGAGTGATCAACAGAAACGGAACCGCTGTTGTAATTGTATTCAATTGACCCAGCAATTCATCCGTGGTCAGATTGGTCGTTTGCGCATATGCAGGCATAGCGGCAACCGCTGCCAAAGCTCCGGCTACAATCGCTTTTTTAATTGCCTTATTCTTCATTCGATTCATTGTTAGCTAACAAATTTAAAAATTCCCTGATTCCTCCGACTACAGAATTACCAGTTTTTCATAATGCTCTGCACTCGTTCCGTCGGAAGATCGCACATACATTCTGTAAATGTAAACACCACGGCCTATTTTATCACCGTAATCGTCTCTTCCATCCCACTCAATAGGTTGTGATCGGAATCCTTCCGCGTAAATCTGCTGATTTATCGTGCGCACCAATTTACCCGAAACCGTGAAAACCTGAACCATCACATCAAAATCAGTACAGCATTGATTGTGCTCAAAGTAAAACGACGTGCTGGTTGTAAACGGATTCGGATAATTCAACACATGACTCAGCGTAATTCCTTCCGTGTTACGAACTTCAAATGTTGTAGTCACTGTTGATGAATTGTTGTACACATCCCAAACTTTCAGTGACAAAGTATGAACGCCTTCTGCAAGGTCAGTATAAGGATAAATGATTGTTCCGCGCTGATAGCTGTTCACACTCGCTTGATAGTAATCATTCAACACAACTGCTTTATCCGTTTCTCCATCAAGCACAGCAACAATATCATGCCCGATTCCGCTTCCAACTGTGTTCACTCCGTTACTGTCCGATACAATGGCATACAACTTAGGCTCTGTATTTGTTATTCCTCCCGGCACAAATGAACTGTCATTCATGAACAATTGTACCGATGGGCCGGTCACATCCGTTGCGGCATTCGGATTGGCTCCTCCGATAACAATGTTTTCATAATATCCACTAGCATCGGTTACGCCGTTCTCAGCATAATAACTGATTCTTCCGATTCCGTATTGGTAAGAAATGTCACGAGGTACGACAAATGAAAATTCAAAGTTGCCGTTCACACATGTTACTTTACCATGGTACAAAATGTTTCTCTGCAACTTGTACACAAACGGCGCCGTCGGAGGATCATTCTGCAACGTAGTAATCGTTGACGGTTTATCATAAACTGTCGGATATAAAATACCGTTGAATCCGCCCATTTGATTGCCTGCTGTATCGGCAACGTATCCTTTCACAGTAACCAAACTCAACGCACGCAAAGTATCAGGTGAACTCAAGTTAACAGGCTGATTATTCACCTCTGTCGTCACCACTTTGTTCACCGGATAATTCAACATCAATGCAGGATCGCCAAGCAACGTGAAGTTTCTGTTGTTGACACTGTTTCCGCTGATGTCCTTCGTAATGCGATAAACATCTCCGATTCGCGGCATTTTTCCATTGATCGGTTCGAAAACCGTTCTGTAAAAATTACGATTGAGAATGAAATTCGGAGTTGAATATACCAGACGAACAGTGGTAAACAAACTAACTCCGCCTCCTGATGAATTCAACAATACATACTCACCGGCCGATGTTCTGCTCGGATCATCGTAACGCGAAAACTCGCACGTTGCTGTCACAAACAATGGCATATTACACTTGTTCGTCCACGAATTGATCTGCTGCACTTCAACAACTCGCTCGTGTGCGAGACCAACTTCTCCACCATGACCGGTGTAATTCAGAATCAAAGAACCGCGTTCCAGTTTTCTGGTTATCGCTTCATTCACCGTAGGATAACGCTCACCACCCGGTGTCTGTTCCTGCTGATATGCATCAAGATAAATCTTGTCAATATTGTAATTGTCGTAAGTGGTGTCAACAAGCGTAGCCATTTGGTCCGCCTGACTCATGTGAATGTTGGAATCTTCATCATCACCAACAAACACAATTGTGTTTCTCCATTCTCCGCCTGATCCGCACTGATTGTTCGTGCATGTAGCAGGATTCAGAACAGGCTCCTGACGCGTCATGTAAAAACGGATTTTATCAACGATACCTTGCGCTTCGGCGACAGACTGCACAGGAAAACGACCGATACCGATGTCGCAATCTCCAATATCAGCACCTGTATCCCACTCGCCTGAATCATTCAACAATCCGAAGAATTCATCTGATGTATATGATTCTGTCAATCCTAACGAATTCAGATTCTGAAACGTCGGAATGAAATTCGTGTTGTTAGACAGTCTGCGTTTCATGTCGTACGAACCGTCACCCAAAAACAACACGTAACGCGGCAATTCAGCGGCAGTTGTTGCACGATCATAAATCATTTTGATGTAATCGCGAATAGCGGTAACATCCTGTGCGCCTGAAGAAAATTCATTGTAAATCTGCTGCGGCGTAACAATAACACTTGTCAATGAATCATTGTCTGCGTGCAGCTGCGCGATTTCCTGCGCCTGTGCAAGGAATAACGGATGCGAAATGATAATGTAATCTACCGTTTGCGTTGCATGCAAATTCTGATTCGGAACAAGTCCTCCGCTCACTGGAGTGAGAAAGCCGGTTGGTTCAAACGCAATAAACTCTCGTGCAGAATCAGCAGGTAAAACAAACTCCATCATTCCTGAAGAAGATGTTACACTTTGCATTTTCGGAGCATAAAAATCTGTTACATCCCAAATTGTGGTATTTACAGATCCGGTAGTAAGTTGATATTGCGCAACATTCCCGGCTCCCGCACTTTGGTGATCACGGAAAATCAGTTGACTTCCCGTCATGATCAATTGACGGCGCGCATTCACCTCTACCCAATTCATCCAGCCGGTAGCATCAGGAACAGTACGCGTTACATTAACCGTTACAACTGAATTGTTCGGGGTAAACGATAATGACGCATATCCGGGAGCTGCAAAAGGCGCGTAGTAAGTATTCATTTGCGTTCCGCCGAATGAAATTGTTCCGCTCGCACTCTGGCAATTGATGTTGTAAGTGTGAGATTGCCCATATCTGGAAATCATATCAACATCACACCAAGCGGTGGAAGATGTTACAATATTGGGGAAGTTGAACGAAAAACTGTACGAACCGAGAATGTCGAATTTCTCTCCGTACCAAGTGCGCCCCGACTTAATCAGATTTTCTGCATCGTATTCATGAAAGGCATAATCGTCGAATGAAGTAACGGTATGCGTTGGCGAAGCGGAAGATGATGTTTGCAATTGAACTCGTGAACCGGGACCAAGGTCTGCGCTCAGAAAATAATATGTTGAATCGCAATATTCATTCACATGATGATGATAGCGCGCATCAGCAGTATCGTATTCCCACGTATTTGCAGAAGTTCCGAAAAACAAAACGTAATCTGACTGATCAAAAACACCATCGCTTTCGCCCTGAACGAAAATATCATGTTCACGCAGATCATCGGCGTGTGCCTCATAATTGCTGAACGACAATTGTCCGCGTCCGTTTCCGTAAATACGAATGTTACGCGGATCCAATGTGCTCATGTCAATTCCCAATGAATTGAGAAAGTTGTAATCGATTTTGTAAACGCCGGTGTTTCCTACGCCGATTCTGTACCACGTACCTGTTGCCAGCACGGAAGTAGTTGCACTCGCACGTTGCATAACAGGTGCACGACGTGCAGGTTGTGTGGTTACACGCAAATCATAGCTGACGAGTTTCTCAAGTTGTCCGCTTGCTGCGTTTCGTCGTATCGGAACAATCTTGATGTTGGCGAAATATTCTTCGCGCGAATTCGTAACATACGATGTAATTTCAGGCTCAGGTTTGATCTGCGTTGCCTGTGTGCCGATCGCCGCCACTGAATTCGGGTCCATGATTTCATAAACCGCGTTTTCCAGTTGCACGGATACTGGCTGATTCCCGTTCAAGCGCTTTCTTTCGAATGCGTACGGCAAGAAATTTCGCGATGGTTCGTATTGAGCACCTTCAAACCACACAAAACTCTTCCCTTCCGTTTCAGAAAAGGAATTATAAATCGGGGTGGTCCAACGTAATTCACGATGCTCTGCGCCCAATCGGAAGAAGGACTGTGCGCTGAGTTCAGTGCTGAAAATTACAGCACAAAATACTGATAATGTGAGAATTAGCTTTCTGCACATGTGGCTTTTGTTCTTACAGTTATGACTTTGGCGTGCGGGCCTGATTCTGCGAATCTACCAGTTTAACAAACAGGTTTGCCGTCTGTTTCTTTGAAATCTCAAGGAAATTTCGCTTCTTTGTTTGCGCTTTTCCAAGGACTGATCGATTCAACCGGAAGAAAAACGCTGGCAAACATGGATTATTGCCCGACGATGAAGTTTTTTAATTAAAATTTCATCCGTACGGGTTAATTCCGTATCATTGTATCTTAACCTAACATCATGTTTATGATGAAACGTCTGGTTATTGCCCTTGGTCTCGTCCTCAGTGTCGGCTTGGGTGATCTATTTGCACAGGATCCTGAGTTTACTCAGTTCTATGCAAACCCGCTGTACCTTAACCCGGCATTTGCGGGTACAGCTCGTTGTCCGCGAATTTGTTTGAACTATCGTAATCAGTGGCCCGGAATTACCGGAACATTCGTTACGTATAGCGCATCTTACGATCAGCACATCGACGGAATTTCCGGCGGTGTTGGTTTCCTTTTTACAAATGACCGCGCAGGACAGGCAACGATAAATACCACCAACATCAGCGGTATTTATTCTTATCAGCTCAATATCACGCGTGAATTTTCCATGAAAGTGGGTCTTCAGGCAACATACGCACAGAAATCTGTTGATTGGAGCAAATTGAATTTCGGTGACATGATTGACCCGCGCCGCGGATTCGTTTACAACACTACTGAAGTTCCGAACGTTACCAGCAGAACAAATGTTGACTTCTCTGCAGGACTTTTGGGTTACAGCCGTCGCTACTTCTTCGGATTTGCTGTTCACCACATCACTGAACCTGATGAAGGTTTCCTTGGTCAGTCGAAATTGCCGATGAAATATACTGGTCACGCAGGTGCCGTTATTCCAATTGGCGGACGTTATGGCGATTCCGGCATCTCTCCGAACATTCTTTACCAAAAGCAAGGAGATTTCCAGCAGTTGAACCTTGGTATCTACTTTAATAAAGGTCCACTGGTGGGCGGAGCTTGGTACAGAAACCAGGATTCTTTCATCTTATTGCTTGGTTTTCAGCAAGATCTGTTCAAATTCGGATATAGTTACGACGTAACGGTTTCTAAATTGACCAACGCAACTGCCGGATCACACGAGCTGTCATTCCAGATGCAATTTGAATGTAAACCGAAGAAAAAGAAGTTCAGAACAGTAAGCTGCCCTTCTTTTTAAAAAATATTTTCAGTGAAACATGTAACGACGCAGGGAAACGCCGTTATATAGTATAATTAAACAGGGAAAACTACTACAACCAACATCTCTCACCATGAAGAAAGCAGTGATGCCGATGATGCTGTTAGCGGGAGCCGCACTACTGGGAAGTTGCCAGAAAGAGCGTTCTAATGTTACCGGCTGGAACTACAATGACCCGAACAACGGAGGCTTTGAAGTTATACCTTACGAAGAGCAGGAAACCGGACCAGGTCTCGTGTTTGTAGAAGGTGGAACATTCACTATGGGTCGTGTGGAACAGGACGTCAATTACGATTGGAACAACGTTCCGAAACGTGTGACGGTTTCTTCGTTTTACATGGACGAAACGGAAGTCCGCAATCTAGACTACCTTGAGTACCTTTATTGGACTCAGCGTGTTTACAGTGCCGATTATCCCGAAATTTTTACTCAGGCGTTGCCTGATACGCTGGTATGGCGCGAAAAGCTGGCGTATAATGAACCTTACGTATTGTATTATCTGCGCCACCCTGCTTACCGCGATTATCCGGTAGTTGGTGTGAACTGGCTGCAAGCTTCGAATTTCGCTAGCTGGCGTACAGACCGTGTAAACGAATTCATTCTGATCCGCGAAGGCGTTCTTGACTGGGCTCCTGAAGCATTGAACGATCAGGCATTCAACACGGATCACTACCTCGCAGGTGATAAAGCGAACAACCCGTTCGTAGGAAACGTAATCCAGAACATTCCTTCACTCAACCCTACCGGTCCTGAAGAGCGCCGCGTACGTATGGAAGATGGTATCCTTCTTCCGAAGTACCGTCTCCCGACCGAAGCTGAGTGGGAATACGCTGCATTCGGTCTCATCGGTAACACTATCGGTGAACGTATCACTGATCGTCGTCTTTACCCTTGGAACGGTCACGCAGTGCGTAACCCTGATGAAGCTTACATCGGACAGATGCTTGCTAACTACAAGCGTTCAAACGGTGATAACATGGGAACTGCCGGTTACCTGAATGACGCAGGTGATATCACTACTCCTGTATATTCTTACTGGCCGAACGATTACGGTCTGTACAACATGGCAGGTAACGTATCAGAATGGGTAATGGACGTTTACCGTCCGCTTTCATTGACTGATAACGACGACTTCCGCGCATTCCGTGGTAACGTATTCCAGACTCAGATGCTCGATCCTACAGATCCAACACTGATGTATGTTGAAGATTCAGTTCGTTACGACAAAGACTCTAACATCGTATCTATCCCTGGTGCGATCCGTTACCGTAACGTAGATATCGCTTACAAAGAAGACAAACTTGACAAGCGTCGTAACTATAAGTATGCTGATAACATCAACTACCGTGATGGTGATGGATTGTCTTCAGTTTACTATGGCGACCCAACAAGTGTGAGCACAAACAAGTTGATGTATGAATACGGTATGACATCACTTGTAAATGACAAGGCTCGCGTTTACAAAGGCGGCTCTTGGAGAGATCGTGCTTACTGGATGGTTCCGGGAACACGTCGCTTCCTCGATCAGCAACAAGCTACAGCATTCTTAGGTTTCCGCTGCTGCATGACCCGCGTGGGTTCACCTGTCGGACTCGGAGGAAAGTAGTTGTAAACTCAACCCATTCGAACGCCCCATGTTATTCGTAACTTGGGGCGTTCTTCATTTA
The DNA here is from genome assembly GCA_046046005.1 of Bacteroidota bacterium. Lineage (GTDB taxonomy): Bacteria > Bacteroidota > Bacteroidia > Palsa-965 > Palsa-965. The sequence goes on from JBJOKQ010000010.1 coordinate 31,800, forward strand.
TGACCGACACCAAAAATCTTTACGACGTTTTTCTGCGTCATCCCGTTGTGTGTACAGATACACGCAACATAACTGCCGGCTGTATTTTTTTCGCATTGAAAGGCGGGAATTTCAACGGTAACAAATTCGCAGGTGAAGCTCTTGCAAAAGGAGCAGCTTACTCTGTGGTTGACGAACAAGATGCGGTTGTGAACGATAAATGCCTTCTCACCGATGACGTCCTGACCGCGCTTCAGAACCTCGCACAACATCATCGCCTGGAGCTGAAGAAAAACGGACTGCGCGTTGTTGCTCTTACAGGAAGTAACGGTAAAACCACAACTAAAGAATTACTCGCACGCGTGCTGGCAGAAAAATACAAGACGCTTGCAACGGAAGGGAATCTAAATAATCACATTGGTGTCCCGTTAACGCTACTGAAGTTGAAAGCCGATCATGAAGTTGCTGTAATTGAAATGGGCGCCAATCATCAGAAGGAAATTGAGATGTTGTGTGAAATCGCGCAGCCGGATTTCGGTTTGATTACCAATATCGGTTTAGCGCATCTGGAAGGATTCGGCGGACCGGAAGGTGTTTTCAGAGGAAAAACCGAAATGTTCCGCCACCTCATTGCAAACAACGGTTTTGCATTTCTTCTCGAAGATGAACCGCGCGTGAGCATATTCAAAAATCAGATTCCGCACTTGACTTACGGACTGGCTGCTACTGCAGACATTTCCGGAGAATTGATTCCCGGTCACGAGTTCGTACATTATAAGTGGAAGAACCACGACGGAAAGACTTACGAAGTTCATTCGCAAATGATCGGCAGTTACAACCTCCCGAACATGCTTGCGGCTACTGCGTGCGGTGTTAAACTCGGAGTTGATGCAGAGAAGATCAATCGTGCCATTGCGAATTACGTTCCTGCCAACAATCGTTCTCAGATTGAAAAGCGCGGAAGTAATACGCTGATACTTGATTGCTACAATGCAAATCCGTCAAGTATGATTGCTGCGATTGAGAATATGGCGGTGACTCCTGCGAAAAACAAAATGCTCATTCTCGGCGACATGTTTGAACTCGGGGAATCATCTGCAGTTGAACATCAACGCATCGTGAACTTTATCGGCGTAAAAACTCCGCATGCGACTGTAATAATTGTCGGTGTAAATTTCTCGCAGACAACTGACGCTAACAATTTCATTCGATTAAAAGATGCGGGCGATGTAACCAACTGGCTTAAGAAAAACCCGCCAACTGAAACTTTAATTCTGATAAAAGGCTCAAGAGGGATGAAGATGGAAACAGTCGCCGTTGCAATTTGAAGTGCGCAACACTTTTCTGTAAAAGAAATACGGCCATTTATAAGTCTCTATGAAGGATGTTTGCCTCAATACGCTGCTGATTTGTAATTTGCAGTAATCAACAATCCTAACCTAAACATCATTTCAATGAAGAACAGATTTCTTCAAATCACAGTCGGCATTTCCGTCGTGATTTGCTCCGTCGCATTTCTTATTCGCAGCATTCAACCTGCACAAGCTGCACCCGCTCCACAGGAATTCATTCAGAACGGCACAAGCTCAATCGGAAAGTATCAGATGTCACTTCAGGTAGCGAACGATCCTGATGCGGTATATTTCTACGCTGTAGTCTGGAACACAGAAACAGGAGAAAGTACAATCTATAACAGAGACACGAAGTCACGCGGACCATGGGTGGCATGGGGCGAAGCAAATCAATTGCCAACTCCGAAGAAGTAAAATAAAAAAGGCTGTCACCGACAGCCTTTTTTATTTATCCGAGAACACCTCTCGAGATTACAATCTTCTGAACTTCTGAAGTTCCTTCGTAGATCTGTGTGATCTTCGCATCGCGCATCAAACGTTCAACGTGATATTCTTTCACGTAACCGTATCCGCCATGAACCTGAACTGCTTCAGTTGTAACCCACATCGCAACACGCGAAGCATACAACTTCGCCATTGCAGATGCAGTGCCGTAATCCTGATCATTGTCCTTCATCCACGCTGCACGAAGACAAAGCAAACGAGCAGCTTCAATTTCAGTTGCCATATCCGCAAGTTTGAAAGCGATAGCCTGATGCTGGTTGATTGTCTTTCCGAAAGCCTTACGCTCTTTAGAATAAGCCAAAGCAAGTTCGTATGCTCCTGAAGCAATTCCCAAAGCCTGAGAAGCGATTCCGATGCGTCCGCCTGTCAGTGTTTTCATTGCGAACTTAAATCCGAATCCGTCTTCACCGATGCGATTCTCTTTCGGAACTTTTACATCTGTAAACATCAATGAATGTGTATCAGATGCACGGATTCCCATTTTATTTTCTTTCGGACCAACAACGAATCCAGGCATTCCTTTTTCAACGATGAATGCATTGATTCCTTTGCTTCCTTTTTCAGGATAGGTCTGTGCTATCACGAGATACACAGAAGCGCTTCCACCATTTGTGATCCAGTTCTTTGTTCCGTTCAGCAAATAGTGATCACCTTTATCGATTGCCGTTGTACGCTGAGAAGTTGCATCAGATCCTGCTTCAGGTTCAGAAAGACAGAACGCTCCGATGATTTCACCTTTCGCCAGTGGCACGAGATATTTCTGCTTTTGTTCTTCTGTTCCGAAAGTTTCAAGTCCCCAGCAAACAAGTGAGTTGTTCACTGACATTACAACTGAGCAGGAAGCATCCACTTTTGAAATTTCTTCCATTGCGAGAACGTAAGAAATTGCATCCATTCCGCCGCCGCCGTATTTCGGATCAACCATCATTCCCATGAAACCAAGTTCACCCATTTTCTTGATGAATTCAGTCGGAAACTTCTGATGTTCGTCGCGTTCAATAACGCCGGGCTTCAATTCGTTCTGCGCAAAATCACGCGCCGCTTTCTGAATCATCAGATGCTCTTCACTCAGTTCGAAAAACATGGTATATAGTTTTAAAAGTTAGACTTAATAAGGTGGGCAAATATAGAGTTTACAGGCTGAATTTCTTCTGCCAAATGACATGTTTTTAGCTGATCGTGCGGGACAAACCGAAGATTTCCTGAAGTAAAATCACGATCTTGGCGACAATGAATCAGGCCGTTATTCTGGGAATCATGTCGGGCACTTCGCTTGATGGTGTTGATCTGGCTATTTGCCGATTAGCTCGCAACCCCGATCAGTATGAAATCATTCGTGCGGAAACCATCGCATACAGCGCTGATTGGATCACAAAACTTAAACAAGCTGAGCGCTGTTCCGGACTTGAACTGATGCAATTGCACAGAGAATATGGAAAATATCTGGGTCATCTTGCGAAGCAATTCATTGGTGAAACCAAGGTTGACGCAATTGCGAGTCACGGGCATACAATCTTTCACAATCCTGCAAAAGGTTTGACTTTTCAAATCGGATGCGGAGCTGAATTGGCGGCGACAAGCGGAATAACTACAGTAGCTGATTTCCGAATCACTGATGTTGCACATGGAGGCCAAGGTGCGCCTTTAGTTCCG
>JBJOKQ010000011.1:0-35211 GCA_046046005.1 Bacteroidota bacterium
TGATGTATCTGGCAGGAGGAAAATATCTGTGGAGAAACAATGATCTTTCACAGATTCCGGTGGACAATCAATGGGATTCCATTTCCACTAACTGGGTACGTTGGAATGATTCCGTTCCTCAAGCGAATGTTTTCATTTCCGCACTTCACGTATGTAAAACACCTGCGAATCGTGTTTACTACGGAACCGACAAGAAGCGTGTTTTCCGTGTAGACAATGCCAATACCGGCACACCTACGCCGGTGGAAGTTTCACCGACCAATTTCCCGCAAAACGGATTTGTAAGTTGTATCACGACAAACCTGAATGACAGCAATGAAGTTCTGGTAGCGTTTTCGAATTATTCCACTTACAGTATTTATCAATCCACGGATGCCGGAGCAACATGGGTGAAAGCTGCAGGAAATCTGGAAGCCACAACTTCAGGAGGCGGAAATGGCCCTTCGGTGCGTTGGTTGTCCGTAATTCCTGTGAGTGACGGCAAAGTGTATCTCGCAGCAACAAGCACAGGACTTTACGCAACGGATACTTTGATGGGGACTTCAACCGTCTGGGTTCGCCAGGGAGAAAACACGATTGGCGCCGTTGTTTGCGACATGATTGATTACCGTGAATCTGACGGAACAGTTGTATTGGCAACACATGCGAATGGAATTTATTCCTCAACGATTACCACTGTGAATGATATCGTAACGGTGCCGGAGAATTACAATTCGGTGATTGCGATGAGTCTGAATGTGTATCCGAATCCGGCAACGGATCAGGTGAATATCACATACACGCTTCCGAAAAACGGTGATGCAGAGATTCTTCTCATTGACGAACTCGGACGAATTATCGAATCGCAAAAGCGGAATAATCTTACGGCCGGTGAACAAAGAGCCCAATTCAATTTATCAAATTGCAGTGCCGGCGTTTATTATGTTCGTTTGCAATCCGGAACTTTAACCGAGAGCCGGGTTCTGATCCGTCAGTAGTTTGAATTGAGCATTTCATCGGAATTGAATTTCCATTACCGGAAATATTCAGCATTTTTGCAGTCATATTTAATGCTACAATGTCTGACGATCTTCTCAATTGGGTAATAGTTCCGCTGCTGATATTTCTATCGCGTTTGACTGACGTTACGCTTGCAACGCTGCGGAATATTTTCATTCATAAAGGATTCCGTAAAGTTGTTCCGTTCGTAGGATTTTTCGAAGTGTTGATCTGGCTTATCGCAATGAAGCAAGTGATGGGACACGTTGACAATTGGGTTGCGTATCTGGCATGGGCAGGTGGTTTCGCAATGGGAACATACGTCGGCATGCGCATTGAGGAAAGACTGGCATTGGGAAATCAGGTGATACGAATTATCACTTCAGAAGCAGACTGCGAAGAATTGGTTCAAATGTTGCGCGCATCGAATCACGGATTGACCGTCGTTGACGGCACAGGTGCAAAAGGACCGGTGAAATTGCTCTTCACTATTGTTGCCAGAAAAGATATCAAGGGAATTCTTTCTCGCATTGAAGAGATTCAGCCGAATGCATTCTACACTATTGAAGATGTACGAAGCGCAGAACACGGCGTATTCAACAAAGGCGGAAACGGTTCTCCGATCAAGCGACTTTTTATCGGCTCGAAGTAAATTTATCTTCCCGCGGGCGCATCGCCGTAGAAGAAATAACCGGCAAGTTTCCAGCCTTTATCAGTACCCACAATATCGGTTACAGTAAAGTACGTCTCCACGCCGTTGCATTGTAAAATACATTTCAATCGCAGCATTTCAAATCCACGTGATTTGTCAACTTCCGGAATCACTTGCTTCACCGTTGCGTTTTCCCAGGCAAATCCATTTTGCATTGCGCGTGCACGAACGGTATCCACTCCTTGGCGGATCTCTCCGTGCATTTTCATTACTTCGGAGTCGGCACGACTTATCGCCGCTTCCTTACCTGCCGGAGAAACATTGGAATTGCGCACTGCATTTTTCATTGCATCCGGGGAAATAATCAATTGATCAATCGCGGTGTAATCACCGGCAATAACCAACTCCGCAACTTTACGCCCGAATACTTCAGGATCGTCATCACTAACGGCTGGTGCTTTCGCAGCAGGATTCGCCACGGATGTCGAGTTCTCTGTGGATGCATCACTTCCGCAAGCGGAGAGTAAATTCATCACAAAATATGCAGCCAAAATAAATGTATTCTTCTTCATTTTTAATTCAATGTTTCACAAGCACTGCGTCTGAGCTGACAATGCATTTGGGAATATACCAATTGTTTTTGTAATCATCAGTATGGATGATTTCGTCCTTCGCATTCAGATAATTACCTAAAGCATCTTTTTTCAAGACGCACAGTTTGCCGTTCCATATGTGTTCAATAATCAATTGTATCAACGATACGGATTTATTCGCCGCGTGCAATTTTGCAATTTCAATTCCTGATTCATTATTACGCAGATCCATAACACCGGCGATTGAATCCGAACGTTGTCCATCTTCCAATTTACCTTTTCTGAAATCAATGTAATTTCCTTTCTCGTGATTCTCCCCTACTCTGCGTACCGTTTGTTCTGAAAAATGCCGCATCATTAACGCAGTCCAATATGCATGACGAAATGCATCAAGCTGTCCGCCATTACCATCTGTAATCACGCCATTCTTTTCCAAAGAATCCGCTACTGTTCGCGCACGCAACGCACACTTGTAGACGATCTTGGCTTTATGCGGATGCAAAGCTGTCCAGATTTTTTCCGGTCGCGACAATTTTTTCCAATCACGCGTCTTCTCTCCTGCGCACAGCACATCGACTAAAAGCGTTAAAATAAAAGTTACGACAATAACAGGAATTTTCATCCGGGTTTCTGTTTACCTAAAAGTAATAAATGCCTGTGTAATGCCGTTTTTTAATAAGAAAAAGGCATAAAAATGTCGCTTTAAGGATTGGCATGGATTATGCAAATAGTATTACAGAAACCAATAAATGTGTGTTATGGACAAGCAGAAGATAATTGAAGTGTTTAACAGAATCAGCAACAGTATTCTGTCGAGCCGCAATCTGCTTCAATTGGAAGCAGCAGAACGATTGGTAGAATTATTTAAGCGTCAGGAAACATCTCCCGAACTGAACGAAAAACTGGAATTGATTTTCATTCGCAAAGCAGAAACTTTGCATTACACAGAGTGGAAGAAATTCCGTGATTTCGGATCAGACGCGGCGTAAAATACGAGCCGGAATTACGTTCCGGAACTACAGCAGCATGCCAGGTCTGCTGGTAACGACTGAATGAAAATTCAGTCGTTTTTTATTTGGTGGATTCGTGATCTTTCTCGCGCGGCTTCACTCGGTTCAGTTCGATATCAGCGAGTGTGCGGAATTCTTTTGCTTTTAACACGTCACCATGTCGTTCATACCACGAAGCTAAAACCAAACAGCGATCCACATTACCGGGATTTAAACGCGCTGCAGTTTCCATTGCCGCCATCGCGGAAGTCGAATCACCATTGGCAAGATGAATTTCTGTCATCATAATGTACGGTATCTCATTCTGCTTCGTAAACTTCGTTGCTGTTTGAAGCACTGCTAGAGCGGAGCTGTTATCTTTTTTTACCTCAGATAAAACGCGCGCCTGTTCAATGTATCCCTGAACAAATGAAGAATCCACCTTTACTGAATAACGGTAATAATACAAAGCGGAATCGTGCTGTCCCATTTTAGTATAAGCCTTTCCGATATTCAGTATCGCAACTGTGTAGTTCGGATTAATTGCAACTGCGCGCATGTAATAAGTTAAAGACTGATCCGGAATATCCTGAAGAAAATACGTTGTTCCCAAGCTGTTCCATGCCGGAGCATAAAGCGAATCGTAAACCAACACTTTGCGGTAAAACGTGCGCGATTGGTTGAAATAATTTTGCGCTTCGCCCGATTTTTGACGGCTGAGAATCTGATTTCCGTTGCTTCCCGCTTCGAGCGATTCGTACTTTGACTGAACCGCAGCTAAGGACATTACTGCGCCGCGCAACATGAATTCACTAATGGAATCTGCAGGATTTATCCTGACTTCGCCGGACGTTTTAGTTCCTTGCGCGGACAAATTCGAAATCGCAATCAGGAGAAATGCAAAGAATGCTGTAATACGGGGAAAAAACATAGGGTTAGCGTATAAGATGCAAAGATACGCGATGAAAGGTGTTCTGAAGGCTATTACGGATTTTTCACAGCGAAAATGCTTACCTTTGCACCCCGATTCACAATAAAAACGCATCATGATTACAGTTTCCAACATTACACTTCAGTACGGCAAAAGAGTCTTATTTGACGAAGTTGAATTGAAATTCACTCCCGGAAACTGTTACGGCATTATCGGTGCTAACGGAGCGGGAAAGTCAACATTTCTGAAAATTCTTTCGGGTGAAATTGATCCGACCAAAGGTCAGGTTTCCATAACGCCCGGATTGCGTATGTCTGTGTTGAAACAGAACCACTTTGCGTTTGACGAGTTTCCTGTATTGCAGACCGTAATAATGGGAAATGAAAAACTTTACAAAGTGATGCAGGAAAAAGATACGTTGTACGCCAAAGCAGATTTTTCAGATGCTGATGGTTTACGCGCTTCTGAATTGGAATCGGAATTTGCAGAAATGAACGGTTGGAATGCAGACAGCGACGCAGCAGATATGCTTTCCAAACTTGGAATTAAAGAAGAGCTCCACACGCGTTTGATGAGTGAATTGAACGGTAAAGAAAAAGTGCGTGTCCTGCTTGCGCAGGCGCTTTTTGGGAATCCTGACATTCTGTTGCTGGACGAACCGACCAACGACCTTGACGTTGAAACGATCGCATGGTTGGAAGATTTTCTTGCCGATTACCAGAATATTGTGATTGTTGTATCTCACGATCGTCACTTTCTCGATGCAGTATGTACGCATGTGTGCGATATCGATTTCGGAAAAATCACGCTCTATACAGGAAACTATTCTTTCTGGTATCAGGCATCTCAGCTTGCAGCAAAACAGCGCGGAGACCAGAACAAGAAAGTGGAAGACAAGCGCAAGGAACTCATCGACTTCATCGCACGATTCTCCGCGAACGCATCCAAGTCGCGCCAGGCAACCAGCCGTAAGAAATTGCTCGAGAAATTGAACGTTGATGAATTACCGGCTTCGAACAGAAAATATCCGGCGGTAATATTTAAAATGGAACGTGAACCGGGCGATCAGATTCTAAATGTTGAGAATCTTGGATACAGTCTGGAAGGCGTTACTCTTTTCAGCGATATCACTTTCCGTTTACGTCGCGGCGATAAAGTGGGCATCGTTTCCAAGGATCATCTCGCGATTTCTAAATTCTTTGAAGTGCTTACCGGAGAAGAGAAAGCAGAATCCGGAACGATTGAATGGGGACAAACCATTCAGACCGCCTATTTGCCGAATGACAACAGCAAATATTTCAGCGGATCAGACAATCTTGTTGATTGGTTGCGTCAGTATTCCAAAGAGAAAGACGAGACGTTCATTCGCGGATTCCTCGGTAAGATGCTTTTCTCAGGAGAAGAAACGCTGAAAAAAGTAAACGTACTTTCCGGTGGAGAAAAAGTACGTTGCATGCTTTCCCGCATGATGTTGATGAGCGCAAACTGTCTTGTGCTGGATGAACCAACGAACCACCTCGACTTGGAATCCATTGAATCCATCAACAATTCTTTGAAAGATTTCAAAGGAGTAGCGTTATTCACTTCTCATGACCACGAATTGATGCAGACCGTTGCCAACCGGATTATCGAGATCACACCGAATGGAATCATTGACAAAATGACGACATACGATGATTATATCGCCGATCCGGATGTGAAAGAGCAACGTATGAAAAAATACGGCGCTTTAGCCGTTTAAATCTTCAGGGAAGTTTCCTCCTCTTATTTGCGTATCTTTAAATCAGGTAAAAATCACCTGATGAAAACAGCATTTTCCCTTCTGTTGATTGCGGTTTCGGCAATCACTTTAACTGCTCAGAACAACGCGCACCGTTGTCATCACTTCAACACGCGTGCTTGGTCGCAGGACGATCTCATTCAAGCTGCCAACGAACGCAGCGACACTATTGATGTGCTCAATTATAATATCCGTCTCGACGTAACGGATCTCACGGGACAAACAATTGATGGCAATACACAGATTACGTTTACTCCGTTGATGAGTAACGTAAGTGAAATCAATCTGGATTTGCTGGAACTGATTGTTGACTCTGTAAAGCAAGGAGCCACTGTTCTTACGTGGAGCTACAACGACACATTATTGAAAGTAAATCTTCCGGCTGCGATGAATCCCGGAGATACAAACTCCGTTACTGTTTGGTATCACGGTCATCCGCAAGGCGACGCATCAGGTTGGGGCGGATTTTATTTTCAAAGTGGTTATGCATACAATCTCGGTGTAGGTTTTGATGCAGATCCGCACAACTACGGCAGAGTTTGGCATCCGTGCTTTGATAATTTCGTGGAACGTGCAACGTACACGCAAACCATCGGGACGGATAACGGTCGCACATCGTATTGCAATGGTATGATGACGACGGACACTACGGATGGAAACGGAGTTCGCTGGAGAACATGGGAAATGACGAATGATATTCCAACTTATCTCGCATGTGTGGCTGTAAGTAGTTATACGCATGTCAATTGGACTTTCAATGGCGTTAACGGAACTGTTCCCGCGTATCTTACCGCTATACCTGCAGATACAACTGCATTCAAAAACTCATTTATAAATCTTCCATCCTGTTTCAACGCATTTGAAAGCCTCTTCTATCCATACATGTGGCAACGTGTAGGATTTACATTGGTTCCGTTCAGCAGCGGAGCAATGGAACATGCTACAGCAATTTCATATCCTCGTGTTGCAGCCAACGGTTCGCTTACCTATGAAACTCTAATGGCGCATGAGTTTGCACATCATTGGTTCGGAGATCTTGCTACGTGCACTACACAGGAAGACATGTGGCTGAATGAAGGATGGGCTTCGTATTGCGAGTATATTTTTCTTGAATGGCAATACGGAAGAACACCTTACGACAATGGCATACGCGACAATCATGATGAAGGCGTTCACTTCTTCCATCATCGCGAAGGCGGATACCGTGCAATTTCAGGCGTGCCGCATTCACTCACGTATGGCGATCACGTTTATCTGAAAGGCGCCGATGTTGCACACACGCTTCGCGGTTACATGGGCGATTCTCTTTTCTTCAACGGCATTCGCTATCATTTTTCTCAGAGTGAATATGCGGATGTAAGCAGCGCTGATTTTCGTGACAATCTGATTGCAGCAACAGGGCTCACCTATCTTACCGACTTCTTTGACAATTGGGTATTCGCCGGTGGCTGGCCGCACTTCGCTGTTGATTCAATGACCAGCGTTCCCAACGGACCGAATTATGATGTGACGTTGCACGTGCAGCAGAAACGCGTTGGAGCTCCGAATTATTACACGAATGTGCCGCTTGAATTTGCATTCTATAAAACAGACGGCACATACACTTCGCAGCGACTGTTCGTTTCCAATCAATATTCTACACACACTGTAACGCTTCCATACGATCCAACGCTTGTTGTCATTGATCCGAAGAATCTCATCAGCGATGCAGAAACACCGGAAGAAAAGTTCATCACGGCAACAGGAACCAGCAATTTTAATGCTGCTCGCTGCACACTCACTGTGCAGAATTGTCCGGACACTGCTTGGGTGCGCATTGAACATCACTGGGCTGCACCGGATCCGATTCAGAACAATACCAATAACTATAACATTTCTGATCTGCGTTACTGGAAGCTTACAGGTATGTGGCCTTCTGGATTCGTGACGCGTGGCCGTTTCAATTACGACGGAAGAACGACCAACACATCAGGAACCGGATACTATCTTGATCACGACCTTACGATTCCCAATGGCGATAGTATTATTTTACTGTATCGTGAAGATGCAGCACACGATTGGAGAGAATGGCCGTATTACACGAAAACGATAACCGGCCCTGCAGCAACTTCCAAATACGGATATGTGCTGGCAGACTCATTGCAACCCGGTGAGTACGCTTTTGCCAATGGAGTTTCTACAGTTCTTATCGGCACAGGGAATGAGATTGAGATGCAGTTGCAAATCGGATTATTTCCGGTACCGGCGAATGACATTTTAAATGTGGAATTACCGCAACAAATGACAGGTGCTTACGCTGCAACTATTTCTGATGCGCAAGGTAAGATTGTGATTCAGCAGAACGTCCAAAGCGGTGTAAATGCACTAAATGTTTCTTCATTGCCGGATGGAATATACTTCTGCACTATTACAGGAAAAGAAGGATTGATCAGCGAGAATAAATTCACGATCATCAGAAACTGATTATGCTTAAAACTGGAATAGGAAGGTTTACGATAATCAGTATGCTGGAGGGGCTTTCTTTGCTCCTGCTCGTTTTCGTTGGTGTACCGGTAAAATATTTCTTTCAGGATCCGCTTCCGGTTAAAATACTCGGACCGATTCATGGCGGACTGTTTCTGCTTTATATAGTAATGATGATTCCTGTAGCGCTTGATAAAAAATGGAAAGTGATCACGATAATCAAGTTGCTTACCGCATCCATCATTCCCTTCGGTTTCATTTACATCGATAGAACAATTCTTCGTCCCGAGCTGCGTAAAGAATCCAACGAAACGGAAGAAGAGTCGGAAACAAACAGCAGAAAAATGTACACTTGGGTCAAACGAATCGGTGTAACAGGATTTCTATTTTTCCTTATCAAAGGATTGATTTGGATTGGCGTGTTTGCAGGAATGATTAAAGGTTGCAACTGATTTTATTGCTGCATCCACACAAATTTCTTTCCGAAGAGTCCTTCTGAATTTGATACGCGGATTATATAAACACCTGTAGCGAAGCTTCGCATATCCACAAACACTCTTCCGTTTTCAGGATTGATTTGCTGAGTAAAGACAAGTGCGCCATTCGCGTTGTACAATTCAACATTTGATTTATCGGCGCTATTATCCGCGAACAACAGCTCAACTCCGTCGTGTAAATTAATCATTGCTATCTGCGTCGAAGTGTTCTCTTCCACAGAAACATTATCCAGTATTACAATTGCATGCACAGCTGTGTCTGAACACAAACTATCGTATGCTGTAAGCGTTACATAATACGTTCCGGGCGCGTTGTACGCATAGTATGGATTTGCATCAGTTGCAGTTCCGATCTGATCACCGAAATCCCAATTCCAACCTGAAGCGTAATTCGAGTAGTTCAGTATTGAAACAAGATTCGGCATGATTACGGTATCCGAAGCAAAAGTGAAATCCGCATGCAACAAAGAAGCATTCGTAACTGTAAATAACATCGTGTCCGGACAATTGTTTGCGTCTGAAACAACAACGGTCCAATTACCTGCACCAATACCGGTAATCAGTGAATCCGTTGATGCGTCGCTCCACAAATAAGAATACGGACCAGTTCTTCCTGTTGTTCCTGTGAGTTCAATGGAACCGTTAGCATCCAACGGACATACCGGCTGAATAATATTCACTGTAGCCGCAAGCAAAGAAGGTCCATTCACATGAACTGTATCTTCTCGGGTTCCGCACCAGCCGGAATTTCCATCAATTATCACTGTGTAAATCCCCGGCATCAGATTGAAAACGGTATCTGTTCCGTTTACACCTGAATGCATTGCAATCGTTGCGCCGGTTGAATCTTTCCACGTATAATCCCACGGACCATTACCGATTCCGTTTGCCCAAGCGAATGCATCCGCAGTTGAAGGACAAATTGAATGATGTGTACCTGTGGTAATATCCGGACTGAAATGAAGAAGGAATCGAACCGAAGTATCGCCACCAACATGAGCATACGAATAGGATGCGCCTTCAGACAATGCTGTTGTCATGCCGGTTTGCAGATCCTCAAGTATAATGCAAGCTCCGTTGGGGAAATCACTAACACTGTCTCTCGAAATTGTCATCGTGCCGGAGTTGCGACGATAAACACGTAATGGAACAGTAACTTCACCGGAGAGCGCACCCAATGTGTTTATAGAATAATCCATCACTGAATCATTGGTGCTTGCAATATATGGAGCCAATGTATCTGTGCTTGCAAGTTTCAATGCATCATAACCGATATCAAATTGATTACCCGCAGCAGGATCGAAACGGATTACTGTTTCATCTGCCCCATTCGGCGCTGTCAACTTCAACTTGAGCAGATAATTTACATTGGCAGGCATTGAACGGAAGAAAGAAGGATCCTGAGATGTTTTAACAGCTTCCGTAATACTTACTGCGGGATTCGCCGCAACAGCACGCACCCAGAAAGCCTGTGAAGAAGGAATATGTGCAGTGCCTCCATTCGTTCCGATTCCACCAACATACGTTGCATACTGATTGTTCACCGGATTCCATATGTATAACACATTATCCGTTCCGCTTCTGGACCAACCGGATGAATCCCAGGAAATCGCAGAAGGAAATGGATTGGACAACATGTTCCATCCGTCCTGGGTTGCTCCGGCAGATGGCGTGTATGTCAACGCAAAAGTTTGATTGAATTTTCGCGGATTACCTTTCACATCCATTGTAACGGCAAGTGGGCCGATGTAAACAAAATAACCTCTGAGCGGATTGATCGGATCGGTTATGTTGGCGGGAGGACTATAACCATACTCTTTGGGTCCGGTAGCCGTTTCATTGTAAGTTGCAATGGAATAGAATCCGTTCATGTTCGGATAATCAGAACCGGGGAATCCTGCCGTGTAAATATCATCATTCCAATCCTGCAAAGTCTGCGCATCTACAGGTGCAGCGATTTGTCGCCAATTCGTTGGACCTTGATAAATGTATCGTTGTTGTACAATCGGACCTGTAATATCACCGCCGGTAATTCTTCCGATGCGCGCTGTTCCATTCACATCAGAAAGCAAAGTGAAATTAAAACCGGTTGTAGTGAATACACCTGTATTCAGAGATAACGTTCCTCTTATATTTTGATCGGATGTAATTGAAACACCGGCTGCATTAACAATAGTAAGATGACGAAACGTAGTTATTGCAGTTCCACCAATCGTTTGCGCTGTTGTTCCGTTACATGTTACCACACCTGCACTGCCCGCATTAAAAGTTCCGGCGTTACTCCAGTTACCGCGCATAGAAATATTGAATCCGCTCGTACCTGCACTGAAAACTGAACCGGCTGCAATTGTAATGTTATTACAACTGATCGCCGAACCCAATGTTTTCACACCGCTGCCTGTGAAACTGATGTTGTTGAAATTTTCTGCGCCTGAAGTTCTTGTAATAGTCCCCGCGGAAGTTCCGTTAAAAGTTGTTGTATTCGTACCTGCAGTATAAGTTCCACCATTGTTCTGCCAATTGCGCCCCAGCGTAATATTAAAATTTGACGCCAGAAGAATTCCGGAATTAATTGTCACGTCCAGAAACACAGTGAGCGGATTCACGCTAAGTTGTGCAGTTGCATTCGCACTGTTCACCAACAGATTTCCAACAGGAGAGACTGTATTGATCAGCATCTGTTGCGTCACAGGTGTGGATGCGTCGCCGATCTGAAGTGTTCCGCCTGTAACCGCGTTAATATTTCCTCCGGTACAAGTGAATCCCAGATTCTGAGCACCGGTTCCTCCTTCTCTGCGAATAATAATTGTTCCGCCGCTCTGATTGAACTGCGAACCCGGCACATCCATTTGAAACGGAGCAAGTGTAGTTGATGTAGAACCGATTGTATTTAAAATACACGTACCTCCGGTTATTGTGAATCGTGAAATCGCAGTTGTATTCGGTCGTTCGTATCTGCCTGCAACGTTTACAGTTCCGCCCGTTACCACAAGTAATCCGCCATTGGAACTAATTGAATTATTCGCCGCATTACCGATGTTTAGTATACCCGCAGAACAACGCAACTCTCCATACAGATTAATGTTGCCCCCCGTTGTGTTCATTGTAGATGCCGCACTGTTCATCCACAATCGTCCTCGATACGGAATATCATCAGTAACGTTGAAAGGAGTAATGTTTACTGCACCTGTTGATGACAATCGGAATGTACCATTGGTAATGGTAAGAAATCCTGCCGGTGCTGTGAACGTGTTTGATGTCACATCAAGTACACGACTCATCGAAATTCCTTTGTTCACTTCAATCAGATTAAAGCGCATCAAAGCACCGTTACCGGCAATAGTTTGATTGGCGTATCCGTGATTAAAAACAGAATTACAAAATGAATTTGCATCCGGCTGAAAATCCAGCGTACCCGCATTACTGATATTCCCGGTACAAACGAAACTGTGAGTAGCATTAGAAGCAGTGTTGACAGTAAAGATCGCGTTGGCTAGGATCGTCACATTGCCTTCAACTGTAAATGTCCTTGCTGCAGCACCGGTCCCAATCCGCAGAATTCCGGAAGTTCCCTGACCAATCGTAAGATTATGACAAGCTGCATTCGCGTTGATTGTAACCGTGTGTGTATTGTTAATGATCACATTATCTGTTGCAGTCGGAACGGTTCCCGTATTCCATGTGCTTCCCGTACTCCAGTTGCCACTCTGAACAGAAATGAATGTTGTGCCCGGAGCTGTTGCTTGTGTTCCCAATACGGGATTACTTAAAGCTCCTTCTGTTACTGCATATACTCTCCAGTAGTATGTTGTTCCGGAATACAATGCTGTAACTGTGGCGGAAGTTGCGTTGGCTGCGGTCTGAAGTTCAAATTCCCAATTGACATTATCTACTGAAGAATAAATAACATATCCAACTTCATTGGTAGCCCAATTCGTCCAGTTCAATGTCATTTGATTGGGTTGAACATTTGTGAATGACAAAGTGCTTCCCGGATTAGCGGGAACAGGCGGAGTAAAAGTCAGTCTGGAATTTGATGCAGGAAGTACAGTAAGATTATTCTGCACTCCATTGGTGAAAGTGGTCGTATTTGCGGTTTGCTGACATTTAAGCTGGGCTGCCGTAGGTGCGAAATTCATATTCGCCGCATTTATTCCGCAAGTGTAGGTAAAGTTGGAAGTACCTTGAATCATGGTACCGTAAACCATTTCAATTACACCGGTGCGTTCATAGAGTTTAACCTGATAGGTCAGACTTGGCGTTGTATTCAGATATACTGCCATGTCATTCCACTCGATGGTCAATACACGATTCGGAGCGGTTCCTGTTACAATACTTCGGATACTGTTTCCTAAAGGATCTGTACCTCCCTGCGTGGTTTGGTCATCGTAAAAAGGCGCGATAGCATTTAAAGTCCCGCCATTAGCCGAAAACTGAAAGTTCCCGTAGCCATAAGGCGCGGTGGTCGGCCCACCGTTATTCGTTGAATTTGAAAAGTCGATGTAACCATTCGTAGAAACTGAAAGTTCCGTATAACGAATGCCGTTATACCAATAATCAAAACCTATGTTTATCGGATTGCTGCGATTATCGTCTTGCTGAAAACCTCCTACATAACGCCAACTGTTACAGGGTGTACCTGTACTCATTATGGAATTGAAAGTAATACCCGTAGTGCGTGTAACTGCATAATTCGCAACAGTCTGAGCCTCTGTAACAAGACTACAAACCATTATTCCTAACAGCACAAGCAACACCTTGGGGGAAAGGCGTTTCATTTTCATAACTATCGATAATGCTCACGCCAATATACTCATGAAAGAATATTGAAGTTGAATCATTTCGACCAACACGGCAGCCCCGTCGACAAGTCCCGTCCGTTCCGACAACTTTGATTTTCAGCAGGATAGTCTGCATAATGTCAGAAAGCGTAACGACATAATCTTCCTCGGCAATTGTTGATGATTTAACTACAGTTATGTGCAATTCATCCCCGAATAAACAATCTTGGGTGAAGAGCCTTACGGTATGGTTTAATCGACTTAATTTAGTTTCATATTTCAACCTCATGTCCAGAAAACTTCTTGTCGGAATTTTTGCTCTTATAGCGGTAGCAATGATTTCAATCCCGTTCATTTCATCACGAAGCGAATCGGCAGTACAAATTACAAAAGTAGATCCTGCATTCGGAGCATACGTTTCGGCGTACACGTCAGGCGTAATCAGCAATGAATCTTACATACGGATTGTGCTCACCGAAGATTACAAAGGAGCTATTACACTAAATGAAGCAACTTCGGAAACTTACTTCAAAGTTAGCCCGGATGTTAGCGGCAATTCATATTGGATTGATGCCAGAACTCTGGAGTTCCGCCCTTCTAAACGGTTGGGTTCCGGGCAGGACTATCAAGTGGAATTCATGATAGGAAAATTGATTCCGGAAATTCCGCAGAATCTTCAAGTGATGCATTTCAGTTTCAAAACAATGCGTCAATCGATCAGTTACAGCATTGAAGGAACCAAAACCACTGATCGCAAAACTTTGCGTTGGCAACAACTTCGCGGAACAATTATCACTGCTGATGCTGCTGAAAATAATCTGATTGAAAATACTGTTTCAGCTACCCAAAACGGGAAGTCACTCCCAGTGAAATGGGAACATGAAAGTGATAATGTTACGCACCACTTTGCAATCGATTCCGTTTCACGAACTGAAAAAGCAGGAAGTTTCCAAATCAACGTGAACGGCAAACCGCTCAATGTTGAATTCAATGAGTCGAAAACAATTGAAGTTCCGTCTCTGAAAGATTTCAAAGTCCTGAACGCTTATGTAGAACAAGGTCAGGAACAGTGTATAGTTATTCAATTCTCCGATCCGATTTCAGAGAAGCAGGAATTGAGCGGTTTGATTTCCGTTGACAAATCCGCAAACACTGCCTATCGTTTCACGGTAAGTGATAATGATGTGCGCGCATATCCGGACGAACACCTCAATGGCAATTACGTTGTAGAAGTATTTCCGGGCGTCAAGAACATTCTCGGATTCGATCTTAAGAAATCGTTTCGTCAGCAGGTAACTTTTGAAGATCTGAAACCGGGCGTTAAACTCGTTGGCAACGGTATGATTCTTCCGAATACGGCAGATGGATTACTATTTCCGTTTCAAAGTGTTAATCTGAATGCTGTTGACGTAAAAGTGGTTCGGATTTTCGAATCAAACATTCCGCAGTTTCTTCAGTCCAGCAATCTCGACGGCAGCAATGAACTCTATCGTGTCGGGAAAGTAATTCTGAAGAAAAAAATCGATCTCAACATTAAGTCAAAAGCTGATCTCGGAAAATGGACAACCACTTCATTGGATCTGGGAGAAATGATCCGTACAGAACCCGGCGCGATATACAGAGTAACAATCAGCTATCGTAAAGATTATTCAACTTACGGTTGTCCTAAAGACACAACTGTAAATGAAAATGAGCAATCAGAATACATAAGACCGGAAGAACCATTTGATCCGGAAGTTGACAATGGAGGTGAATATGGATATTATGGCGGAGACTATTACGATGATTATTACTGGTATTACGATGACGGTGATCGTGATGATCCATGTTCGTCAAATTATTATTACGGCCGCAGCATATCCCGAAATGTACTAGCATCTGATCTCGGACTCGTTGCAAAACGCGGATCGGATGGTACCATGTTGTTTGCAGTGAACGATATCAAAACAACTATGCCGATCAGTGGTGTAGAACTTGAACTGTACAATTACCAGAACCAATTGATCTCTTCATTGAAAAGTGATGGAAGCGGTCTTGCGCAAGTTACATTACCGAAAAAGAAACCTTCATTGCTTATTGCGAAGTACGGAACACAACGTGGATACCTCAAATTAGATGACGGATCAGCGTTAACCTTAAGCGCATTCGATGTTGCAGGACAGGAAGTGCAGAAAGGAATCAAAGGACTTATTTATGGTGAACGCGGAGTTTGGCGTCCGGGTGATACTTTGTTCATGGGCTTTATCCTCGAAGATAAAATGCATGTGTTGCCGGAAACGCACCCTGTTACCTTTGAACTTTACAATGCACGCGGACAAATGGTGAACCGCACGGTGAAGTCTCAATCTGTGAATGGATTTTACACCTTCCCTACTCCAACTGATGCTGATGCTCCGACAGGATTCTGGTATGCGAAAGTGAAAGTCGGCGGTGCTGTGTTCACGAAGAACATCAAAGTAGAAACCATCATGCCGAATCGCTTGAAAATTCTGATGGACTTCGGCAAAACAGGATTATCAGCGAGTAACGGAAGCAAAATAAATCTCGAATCGAATTGGCTGCATGGTGCTCCGGCGAAAAATCTGAAAGCACAAGTAGACGTGACCTTGTATGCAAGCGACACCAAATTCAAAGGATATGATAATTATGAATTTGATGATCCAACAAGCAATTTCTACACCGAGAATCAAACGATATTCGACGGATCGCTCGACGCCAACGGGAAAGCCAACTTTACAGCCGACCTTAAAGCCACAAAAGCTCCGGGTAAATTAAATGCATCATTCAATACACGTGTGTTTGAACAGAGCGGCGCGTTCAGCATTGATTACTTTACAACTGAATATTCTCCGTATTCACATTACGTTGGTCTGTACGCACCTTCCGGAAATAATTGGGGTGGCGCACTCAACACAGGACAATCACACACGTTCCTCGTTGCATCGTTGGATGAAACGGGTAAACCTGCACAACGCAGCGACCTTGAAGTGAAAGCTTACAAAGTAAGCTGGAGATGGTGGTGGAGTTCAGGTTATGATAACCTTGCGTACTACGTAAATGGTGATTACTACGAACCTGTTCTTGATACAACTATTTCTACCGACGCAAACGGTCGCGGATCATTTAAACTTAAAGTTGCAGATGATCAATATGGTCGCTATGTTCTTCGTGTAGTAGACAAAAAATCAGGTCACGCCACAGGTAAAGTGGTGTGGTTCGACTGGCCTTATTGGGACGGAAGCTCAACACGCAGCAATGAAGCAGCGAGCCTTCTTCAATTCAACTCAGATAAGAAATCATACACTGTAGGCGAAGAAATCAAACTGAGTATTCCTTCTCCCGGACAAGGTCGCGCTTTGATAACAGTTGAAAGCGGTGCGAAGATTCTCAATCAATATTGGATTGAATCTGCAACCGCAGGCAACATGAATTACACAATTCCGGTTACATCTGAAATGGCGCCGAACGTGTATGTGAGTGTGACGTTGATTCAGCCACATGCGCAAACGAAGAATGATGCTCCGATTCGTATGTACGGAGTTATTCCGATCGTGGTGGATGATCCTAAAACACACATTACGCCGATAATCACCACAGCAGCAACATGGCGACCTGAAACATCTGCGCCTGTAACGGTTTCTGAAACCAACGGAAAACCGATGACATATACATTAGCAGTTGTTGATGAAGGGTTGTTGGATCTTACTCGTTATAAAACTCCTGATCCGTGGAATCACTTCTATGCGAGAGAAGCGCTTGGTGTAAAAACCTGGGATATGTACGATCTCGTAATGGGTGCATACGGTGCGGAATTGGAACGTGTTCTCGGAATTGGTGGTGACGGTGAAGCCGGAGAAAAAGGTGCACAGAAAGCCAATCGATTCAAACCAATGGTTCGTTTCATCGGTCCGTTTGTGTTGGGAGCCAATGAAAAGAAAACACACAACATTGATATCCCGCAATACATCGGAAGCGTGAAAGTGATGGTTGTTGCAGGACAAAGCGGCGCTTACGGTAACGCAGAAAAAGTTGTTCCGGTGCGTAAACCATTGATGATACTCGGAACATTACCGCGAGTTGTCGGTCCCGGCGAAACAGTTGATTTACCGGTGAATATTTTTGCAATGGAGAGCAAAGTAAAAGCTGTGAATGTTACTTTGAGCACAAACGATAAATTCACTGTAGCAGACGGTGTAACAAGAAATGTTTCATTCAATGGCCCGGGCGAGCAGGTGGTTACATTCAAATTGAACGTTGCAAAGATTGCCGGTCTCGGTAAAGTGCAAATTGTTGCGACAGGTGGAGGCGAACGCTCTGTTTACGACGTCGAAATTGATGTACGAAATCCGAATCCGCGAATGACGAATGCCATTGAAGCTGTTGTAGATCCCGGACAATCCTGGTCTTCTGATTTTATTCCGGTCGGACTTGCAGGAACCAACAGCGGCATACTTGAAATCAGCAGCATACCTCCACTCAATCTCGGTTCGCGACTTGATTATCTGACGCGATATCCGCACGGATGTCTGGAACAAACAACTTCCGCAGCTTTCCCGCAATTGTATCTTGCTGAAGTGATCGAAATGACCGAACAGAAAAAGAATCAGGTCAACGAGAATATTAAAGTTGCTATCAATCATCTGAAAGATTTCCAGACACCTTCCGGAGCTTTCGGTTATTGGCCGGGTGATCAATATCCGAGTGAATGGGGTTCCAATTATGCCGGACATTTCTTACTCGAAGCAGAAGCGAAAGGCTTCACTCTTCCTGCAGGCATGATTGAAAACTGGAAAAAATTCCAACGCGAACAAGCATCAAACTGGTCGCCTCGCTACGATCGTTACTACTATCGCAACGATGATTTGATTCAGGCGTACCGCTTGTATACACTCGCTCTGGCGAAAGCACCGGAGTTGGGCGCAATGAACCGCTTGAAAGAAGTCAAAACACTCAGCATACAAGCTAAATGGCGTCTAGCTGCCGCATACCAGCTTGCGGGGCAAACTGATATCGCGAAACAAATGGTTGCAGGATTATCAATGACCATTGCGCCATACTATGAATATTCATATTCATACGGAAGTGGTGATCGTGATGAAGCAATGATCCTCGAAACTCTTTGCTTACTCGGTAACGATTGGCGCGCTAAAGGTGCTACGCTAGCCAAATCACTTTCCGAGCATTTAAGTTCGAACTATTACTACATGAACACACAAGCAACGGCTTATTCTCTGCTGGCGCTATGCAAATTCTCCGGCGGTGATAAATCTGCTAAAGGAGTCAATGCCGATTATGTAGTAAACGGTAAATCCGGCAAAGTGAATATCACTACTGCTATTTCTCAGAATGAAATTGCAGTGAAAGATGATGCGAAAGGAACAGTCACTGTAAAGAACAACGGCGGTAATGTAATTTTCGTTCGTGTGATACTTTCCGGAGTTCCCGATGTAGGAAAAGAAACTGATGCAGCTTCGAACTTAGTACTTGATGTTAGATACCGCTCGCTGAATGGCTTGGATTTGAATCCATCTTCAATAACTCAAGGCACGGATTTCTTTGCCGAAGTTACAATCACCAACCCGGGAATGCGCGGTGAGTACCGTGAGATGGCATTGACGCAAATCTTCCCTTCGGGATGGGAAATCCGAAATCAGAACTTGATGGCCGGACCTGAAGATCGTCAGACCCGTTCAGATTACTACGACTATCGTGATATCCGGGATGACCGTTGCCTGACTTATTTTTACGTTGGGCCTAACCAAACAAGATTGTATCGTGTGCAGCTTCACGCAACGTATACGGGGCGCTTCTATCTTCCTGCGGTGTATTGCGAAACAATGTATGACGGTGCAGTTAACGCCAGAAAAGCCGGAATGTGGGTGGATGTAGTTCCGGAAAAGCTGAACTAAGAATGAATTGAATTAATTTAGAAGGGAATCTGCAATCAGATTCCCTTCGTTTTTTTACAGATATTGAATCGCTGCCCACACTTGTCCGTCTGTAACATTTTCTAACATTTTACTCCGGAAACGGCTTACTACATTTGAATCATGATTAAAGCAGTTATTGTAGACGATGCACCGGAAGCACGTCAGAGTTTATTCGCAGACATTCAACGTTGGTGTCCGGAAGTTGAAATCGTAGCGATGGCCGGAAGTATGAAAGAAGGATTGGCGATGCTCAGGCAACACAAACCTGAAGTTGTTTTCCTGGATATCCAACTTGGCGACGGAGATGGATTTACGTTGCTCGAACAACTCGGCGAAACTGAAACGCAGGTGATCTTCACAACGGGATTAGACAGTGAAGGAATCCGTGCAATCAAGTTCAGCGCGCTGGATTACCTTCTGAAACCTGTAGATCCGGATGAACTCACCAGCGCAGTTGCGAAACTAAAAGAAGCAAGAAAAAATCAATCGCTTTCTGAAAACATAAAACTCCTGGCGGAGCACCTCAATACGAGCGGAAGTTCCGCAGTTCGCCGATTGGCATTGAACAGCGCTGACAAAGTTCAGATTGTGCGTGTGGATGAAATCGTACGATGTGAATCAGAAAGAAATTACACCACATTCTTCCTGAAAGGCGGAAAGCAAATTGTGGTGACACGAACATTGAAAGAATACGAAGAACTTCTGGAGCCTCTTGGGTTCGTGAGAATTCATCACTCTCATCTTATCAATCTTGAATATCTGAAAGAGTTCATCAAAGCCGACGGAGGATACACAATCATGAGCGATGGAGCACACGTTCCGGTTTCCGTAAGGAAAAGAGAAGATTTAATGAAAGCCATTGGAATTTAAATTCCAAACAGAAAAACAAAAGGGATCGTGAATTACGATCCCTTTTTCATTTATGCAAGTCTGCTTATCTCGGCTTTGATACCGGTGTAGTAGAACTTCCTCCGCGTGGCGAACTCGATGGAGTTGGTGTTGGAGTTGTCTTCGGTGTTTCTTTTGGAGTCTCTTTTGGAGTTTCCTTCTCCGGCTCCGACTTTTTAGGTTCAGAAGATTTCGGAGAGTTATTCCCCGGCGTTGTTCTGTTCGGTGCGTTGTATGTAACCGTCAATGTTTTCGTATCAGATCCGTACGAATTTGTAGCTGTAACCACAATCGTATTGCTGCCTGAACCGAGCGGAGCATTGAAGGTAAGTTGCTTCGAAGTAGTATTATAATTCACACCTGAAGTTACTACTGCGTTATTCACCTTTACAACAACATTCTGAGTGCTTGTAATTCCGGTTACATTCATCGTTACGGCATACTGTTGGTTTGATGTTGTAGCTGTTGCAGAAGATGGAGTAATCAGCGCGATTACAGGAGCTGAATTCATCGGATTCTGATTTGACTTCAGCACTACTGTCGCCTGATCCAATGCTGTACCATTCGCATTCTGCGCACCTACTTTGAACACGGTGTTGCCTTGTGCAAGCGTTGTAGGATATGAAAGAATCTTAGTATTCATATCATATGTCCAGCCTGTAACAACTGTAGTTCCTACTTTCACTGTGATTTCAGATGAACTGTTCACATTCTGAACAATCGCCGTCATTGTGAACGCAGCGTTATATACGTCATACGGACTGTTCGGCGGGTTGTTAATATCAACAGTCGGAGGAACAGTATTAACACGGTAAACAAGGTCAGTTGACTTCGTGTCGCTTCCTGCTGTGTTCGTACCTTTTACAGTAACTGTATTTGTTCCTGAAACCAAAGTAACCGGGAAAGTTACACTCGCATTGTTCACTCCGGCAGTGAATGTAAAGTTCGTCACTGGATTACCGTTAAAAGTTACGGTCACTTGCGAAGCCTGTGTTACATTGGTAATCGTTGCTGCGATGCTCTGACTTGCCGTAGATGTTTGGTAAGGCGAAGTAGAAGGATTCGTGATCGTAACAACCGGAGGCGCTACCGGAACAGGATTATTAGAAACCGAAGCAGCATAATTCAATACGCAGCTCTTAGAGTCTGTACCTGCGGTGTTGGTACCTGTAATCATCACATTGTTTGCTCCAGAATTCAGATTCGCCACAAAAGATACCAACGCGTTGTTACCTTGCTGCGTATAGGTGAAGTTGGTCAGAGTTTGGTTGTTATATACAACTGTAACCTGACTCTTCTGAGTTACGTTCGTAACTGTTGCGTTCACGGTATACGAAGCATTGCGCGAAGTAAACGGACAAGCTGAAGGTGAAGTAATCGTCACAACAGGAGGATTCGCAGGAGGATCATTAGATACCTTATAAGTGATAACGCATGATTTGCTGTCAGTACCTGCTGCGTTAGTTCCTGTAATTGTGAAAGGATTGTTTCCTGCAACCAAATTCGCGGTGAAAGTTACCACAGCCTGGGTACGCTGCTGTGAGTAGTTAAAGTTAGTCACTGCCTGATTGTTCAGAACAATACTTACTTGCGAAGCCTGTGTTACGTTCGTAATTGTGGCTGTAATAGTTTGAGTAGAAACTTTAGTCTGATGAGGACAAGCTGAAGGTGTCGTAATCATTACTACCGGAGGTGCAACCGACGGAGTATTTACCGGATTGTATTTGATCACTGTTGCATCAGAAGCAGTTCCATATTGGTTTGATCCGGTCACTTTCACATTGTTATCACCGTTTGAAAGCGAAGCAACGAATGAAAGCGCGCCGCTACGACCATCGTAGGTGAAATTGGTCACAGGTGTGTTGTTCAGCGTTACAGCAATTGCAGATGTAGAAGATACATTCAGAACTGTTGCATTAACTGTCATCGTCTGATTAGTTGATGTAAACGGATTCGCAGAAGGAGTCGTGATCGTTACAGTCGGCGGTGTTCCGCTCGAATTGTTATTGTTCGATCCTTCCTTGTAAGTAATAACCTGCGTGTCGTCATCGCTGCCTGCACTGTTTGTAGCAATTACGTAATAAGTATTGGTACCTGGAACCAAAGTATGAGCAAAAGACATTTGTCCGTTAACCGGATTGAAACTGAAATCAGTACTTACTTGCCCGTTAATGGTCAGTGAAATCTGACTCTTCTGAGCAATATTCGTAAGCTTCAAAACCAGGTTCTGATTGATAGTTGTCGCGTTATAAGGCGAAACGTTCGGAGTTGTAAAATCAACAGTAGGCGGTTGAATCGGAATGTTCGGATTATTCCCGATCGGATTCGAGTTGCTGTTATTGTTGTTCGGGGTCGGATCTGTAACAACAGTAGTGTTGTTCGGATTCGGATTCGGGTTGTTGTTGTAAACATTCGGATTCGGCGGCGGTGGCGGCGGAATGTATGTAGAAGAATTGTTGGAATGATGTGAATTGAAATTCCAACGCATTACCAAACCGTCGTAATGATACAGATCGTTGTTGCCGGTAGCACCGCCAACACTGTTATGACTTGTTCCATCGATAAGATCATTCAACGCCCAAGTAGTACGGTGTTCCATACCGATCATGAAGTTGCTCCACTGATATCCGAAACCGAAACCGGCAGATGGCATGAACGACCATGTCGCACCGTTACCGTTAGCATCTGTTTCGTATGTATCATCAAGTAAATTATCCAGATCTGTTTTCACTGCATCTTCATCACCCAGCAATGAAACTGCAGAGTAGTTGTAGTGTGAGTTTGTAGACTCATACATCAGGTTTGTTGTGGTTTTCCAGTAGTTCAAACCGGCGCCACCAAATCCGTAAAGCAAAACACCGTGCTTGCGAAGTGAATTACTTCCTACAATGAGTTCGAACGCGAATTCATCAAAACGCATTTTGTAGTTACCGAAGTAATTGGAGTCGGTTAATGAAGAACCGTAATGACCATTTACAACAGAATTAGCCTGAACCTGCTGAGTGGTCTGGCTGTTATAATTGTAACCGAAGTTGCGTCCGTCAAGGAAACGGAAACGCCATCCGAAATAAACCGGACTCGGATTGGAAACGCGGGTGTAACGCGAAACGGTCATGCCCCAGCCTATTCCACCAACCGGTTTCATATCGCTGGTTTGCCAAGTTCCGCCCATATTCACGCCGATCCATAACGGCCGGCGTTCAGTCAGGTCACGCTGTGCGTTCACCTGCAACACTGTTAGCAGAACAACGAGGAGAGTAAGTAATCTTTTCATAGGTCAATGGTTATTGATATGCATTTCTCAGAAGCATTAATTGTGCCGTAGAAACGAAGCGGTCGATTTCAATTACACAAAATACTGATTATTAAGCTTTTGACAAATTTCAGACTTTGTAACTGGCAAATCTAATTAATCATGAATGATTTTCCATCTGACGGATCGTTATTCGCAGATTCTCTCTTATCGTAATCATATTTTATCATTCGTATGGATTACGTGCCGCTTTCGCCCATATTAGCAGACGCTCAATACACCAACAATCAAACACAAACCAATCAGCTATGAAAAAACTTCTATCCATTGTTGCAGGAACCTTGCTCGCGACGGCTTCCATTCAGGCACAAACCACGCTAACACAAGCTGTGGATTTTACCGTAACCGATGTTGACGGACATCAGCACAACTTATTCAACATTCTGCAAAGCGGTCAATACGTTTGCATCGACTTCTTTTTCACAACTTGTCCTCCTTGTCAGGCAACAGTTCCGTATTTCAAACAGACATATCAGAATTACGGATGCAATACACAGGATGTATTCTTCATTTCAATTGATGTAGGCGACACTGATGCAGAATGCATCACATATGAAAATACGTATCTGGGCGGTCCTGCAGGATTCCCGGTTGTAAGCGGAACTGACGGCGGCGGAGATGCGGTTTGCAGCGCTTACGGTATTGGTGCATATCCAACTTACATTCTTATTGCTCCGAATCAGTCAATTGTTGAGCAGGACATGTGGCCTATAAGCAGTGCGGCAAGTTTTGATCCGTACATGAGTTCGCATTCACTGACTTATCAGCCATGTCTGACAGGAATTACTGAAGCGACAAATACTTCAAGCAACACAATTAATGTATTTCCGAATCCGGCTTCAGATCAATTGACAGTAAATTCCAACGAAGCAATTGTTACCCTGAACGTAGTTGATGCGGCCGGTCGTGTTGTTTTCACGCAGCAACCTGCTGATCAAACCAAGCAACTGACAGTTGATGTTGCTGAATTTGCAACAGGCATGTACACCATTGAAGTTATTGCCGAAACTTCAGTAACCCGTACACGTTTTATGCGTCAATAATTCAATTAATAATCAATCGCTAACAGGTCGGATTGTTCCGGCCTGTTTTGTTTTAGTCCGCATTCAGAACCTTTCAGCACGAAAGTTGTATCTTCGGAAGGTAAGTTGTGGTCGAATATTCATCACATATCCGCAAGATGACAGACGCTGAGCTGGTTGCCGAATTCGGTAAATCAGGCAACAACGTGTGCATAGGCGAACTGTTTTCCAGATACCGACATCTGGTGTACGGTGTGTGCATGAAATACCTGAAAGATGAAGATGAAGCTCAGGATGTTCAGATGCACGTTTTCGAAAAACTGCTGAAAGACCTGAATCGCCACAAAATCGATCAATTTAAAGGCTGGCTTTACGCTGTTACGAAAAACGAGTGTTTAATGTACCTGCGCTCAATCAAGTCAAAAAAGGCCGTTGAACTGGAATTAAAAAAAGATTCTGCAGGGCTTATGGAATCCGGCTTGTCGGTGCATCCTGATGGTGTAACCGAAACCGAAAGACAATTGCAGACGATGGAATCTTCGTTGCAGGAGCTGAATGAAAGTCAGCGACGCTGCGTGGAATTGTTTTATCTGGAAAAGAAGTGTTATAAAGAAATCACGGATCTGACAGGATTCAGTTTAAATGAAGTGAAGAGCTACATTCAAAACGGAAAAAGAAACCTGAAAATCCTGATGCAGAAGAAAGCATAATGAACGACAATAAAACATATCATCAATTACCTCATGATCCATGTCTGACGCAAGATCAGATTCTGGGTTATCTGGACGGCACGCTGTCTGCTCAAGAGCAGAATTCTTGTGAGCGTCACATGGTGGATTGCGAGATGTGTTCCGACGCGTTGGAAGGATTGCTGTTGGTGAAGGATCGTGCTGTTTTGAATGTACCGTTACCTGCCCATTCTGACAAAGCTGAAGCGAAGGTTATTCCTCTTGGTAAACCGAACAAGCGGATCTGGTATGCCGCAGCCGCATCTGTTGTGATCATTTTAGGAACCGCGTTTCTATTCAAAATGATGATCAATAATGATGAGACTTCATTGGCTGACAATAAAGCATCTGAAATCATATCAAGTGATGCGCCGCCTGCGGCAATGATGGATTCCGGAAATAGTGTTGTCATTCCTGAAGTAAGTAAAAACAGCGCAGAGCAAACATTAATACAGGAAGAAAAACTTGCCAATGCGCCGGATGCAGTTACGCAGTCGTATTCAGCAGCGGAGGGAGATGCAGCTCCCGAAGTTTATGACCAACCAATGCCGGCAGTTGCGGAAGAATTATCCCTGAATGAAGATGAAGAGCGACCGGTTGCAGGCAACACTGCGCAATGGGAAGACGCCAATAAAGACGCTGACAAAAAAGAACAGCAAGAATCGCGAAAACCGGGCATTGTAGACAAAGCGAAATCTGCAGTTGCACAAGGTGTCTTGAAAAAAGATGCGCCGAAATCGAACGCGCAAAGAAGCGAGTTATCATCCGGTACAACAGCACCAACTACAACTCAGAGCTCCGATTCACGCACCGATAATTATTCCGGAGTTCCGGCCACGAAAGTAAACGATGACGATGCAGTTGCGCAGACGGATTCTGTAACTACACAATCGCCGCACCCGCTGAAAGCAAGCGACAGAGATCTTGAATTGTCATACGTAAACGGCTTGCAACTTTATAATTCCGGACAGTACAATGCTGCTTTGGTTTTCTTTGAAGAAGTATTAAAGAATCCGGCCCATACACGCTATCAGGATGCTGAGTTTCAGAAAGCAAACACACTTGTTAAACTGAACAGAAAAGAAGAAGCGAGAGTTTTGCTGAAATCCATCGAAGCGAAAAAGGGAACACATGCTGCTGAAGCAACAGAGTTACTGAAAACACTCTGATAAAATCAGTCTTCTTCGCGGAATGGAACAAAGCGGAAAGGATGCTCCAGAATAAGCGACATTTCCTCTCCTTTGTCAATCATATCTTCGTCTTCAACATCATGGTGCCAATTAATCATGACGCTGACTTGCTGATCCCGAAGTCTGATAATCTTTGCAAGGATCGTGAGTAAAGATCGTACTGAACCTGTGTTCAAGTGATCCAGTTTTACATCAACAGTTACACTATCTGATTTCTGAATCAATACAAACTGATCCACCCATTTTTCAAGCGGACCGTAAAACTCAGTAGCGTCAGCCGGAATTGAACGCCCTTTAATCAGGTAATGTTCATTACGTGAATCGAAACTGATTTCAGGCGTTGCACGAGTAGCCGCTATAAACAGGGAATCCATTCTAGTTTAATGAAATTAAAAGATCGAGAGAGAAGAATGTGTAATCAGCTTTGAAAGGAATGAACTTGTAAGCGATCGGTCCGTTAATTGCTCTTGCAATTTCCATAAGTCCTAAACCTGCGTTGGTTCTGCTTCCGTTTTGCAGGGAACGTTCCATTTGATCTACATACATCGTCTTTAGCTGTTCGCTGTCGGCTGTATTGATCAAATCCAATTTCCCTTTGAGTACTTCAACATCGCGAGTCAACATTACGTTTCCGCAACGCAAACCATATTCATTCACCCCCAATTTTCGCATGTAAACAACCGAGCCCGGAATAGGATCAGGAATTGCAGGAGTATTGTTTCTGATATTCTGCAAACACTCCACAACAGCACTGAGCAATCGACGTCTTGAAGGACGTGAAAGTGATTGAAAATCTGCACGGGATTCGATCATGGCTACAAATGAACTGATCAGATCTTCACTGACATCTCCCAGATAAAACCAATCGTCGTTGGTCTCTGTGAGCAGTTCTTTGATTTGAGCTTCGTTAAGCATGCTAATGGGGGCTTTCTTCAAAAATAAGGATTTGAATGAATTCTTCACAATTTTACGCTGAAGGCTTAAATTTGCCTCCTCAAACATCACAAATGGACAATCAACAAGGTTACATCAAATCGCATACCTCTGACGGAATTGCGCGCATCACTTTCTATCATCCGCAAAGCAATTCCATGCCCGGACAACTTCTGCGCGAACTAGCTGCAGCCATTGAAGCAGCAGGCAAAGATGAAAATGCGAAAGTTATCATTATGCAAAGCGAAGGAGAGAAAGCGTTCTGTGCAGGTGCTTCTTTCGACGAATTGATTTCAATTAAAGACCTTGAGACCGGAAAGAAATTCTTCTCCGGATTTGCGGCGGTTATCAACGCAATTCGCAAAGCACCGAAGTTTGTGATTGCACGAGTACAAGGCAAAGCCGTTGGTGGCGGCGTTGGACTTGCTTCTGCTGCTGATTATTCTTTGGCTACGGATACAGCTTCAGTTAAACTTTCCGAACTCGCTGTAGGCATCGGACCATTTGTGGTTGGCCCTGCTGTTGAACGCAAAGTCGGTACTTCTGCATTTACTAATCTTGCAATCAATGCTACAGAATGGCGCGATGCAAAATGGGCAATGCAACACGGCCTTTACACCGATATCTATTCTACGGTTGCTGAACTGGACAATGCAGTGAATGCGTTAGCTGGACGACTTGCGAGCAGTAATCCTGAAGCCATGATGATGCTTAAGAAAGTTTTCTGGCAGGGAACAGATCATTGGGATACATTACTCATTGAGCGCGCGGAGATGAGCGGAAAACTTGTGCTGAGCGAATTCACCGTGAATGCGATCAATAAGTTCAAAGGGAAATAATTGATCCTGCATAAAAATAAAAAAGCCTTCTCCGTACAGAGAAGGCTTTTCACATTCACACCAACCTACTTCACTCCTGCTTTCGGCACAACTGTTCCTGCCGGCGGAGGCATAGTCCCTGCAGTTCCTTGCTTAGGCTGCGTACCGGAAGTCGCAGGTTTTGTTCCTGCAGTTTTATTTAGACCGGGACCTGATGCAGGAGCTTCTTCCACGTGCTGCATTTTGCATTTCACGCGAAGCTTATAATAGAATTGCACTCCCGGTTCAGCTAGATCAGCGTTCAATACACGATCAAATTGCTTGTAAGGAACTTTATTGTAGAAAACAGTTTGTTCTTTTTCTGCTGTACGCACTTGCGTGTTCTGACCTTGAGGCTGATTAACATACGATTGACCTTGCAGATACGCAGTGTATGATTCGTAACGTTCCTCCGGATACTTACTGTCGTATCCTTCAGCCATTGTGAGAATGCTGGTTTCAAATCCCATCATCATGTAAGTGTTGCGTTTCATATCAATAACCTGGACCGCTACTTTGCGCAATGTATCATACGCGGCTTGGATATCATTCACATTGTAATCAACTTTCACAAGATCGTAGATTGAAGCTTGCGCAGCATGCGTGATGATTTTATCAAGCTTTGTATGATCGTGAAACAACACATGCACATTCTTTTTGATTTTAAATCCTGCCGGTACTTCAGTAGCGATGTTGCTGAAAACTTTATTCTGCGCTTCCACTTCATAAACAGGGAGCATAGAAATAAAATCAA
The DNA here is from genome assembly GCA_046046005.1 of Bacteroidota bacterium. GTDB lineage: Bacteria > Bacteroidota > Bacteroidia > Palsa-965 > Palsa-965. Next base: position 29,280 of record JBJOKQ010000011.1, read on the forward strand.
CGTGAATATCCCCTCCGTTGATACTGTCTTTCTTCAATCCCTCCGTGAAGATTTTCAATCGTGCGCTCATTGCAGAATCTGCAGCGATAACGGTTTTGCCGAAATCCGTTACACTGAAAATTGCCGTGTAACTTGAAGCCTCAATGTTGATCATCACATCGGCGTCGAAAATCACAGAGTTGTCATAGGGTAAACTTGCCTGTGCCTGACTGTTCCCGTTGTTCGGTGTGTCTTCATATTTCCCCGTGTACGGATTGTAATACTGACGCGTTTGGGTCTGCGTATTGAAATTAACTCCCATAGAATTATTGTTCCATGTGTAGTTAGCTGCTGAATTCGCAACGGTTGCATTGCCGGAGCAAAGGTTCACCGCTTGCATGTTGCCGACTCCGCTTACAAATAAAGCATTGCCATTAGCGTCGGTTACCGTTTGTGTAGTTGTGGCATTACCTGCGGCCTGAGCGTTCGCTGTAATAACAGCAGCAGTTAATATTGAAAGAGTGAAGATCGTTTTCATATTACTTCGTTCTGATTGGTGAATTGTTACGTTGAGGTTTGGTGAGTGTGTAATTAATGGATAAATGAAGTGTATAGCGAACGGCGCTCTGTCCGTATTCAGCTCCGATTACGCGGTCATAACCTGTATGCACTTCCCGTGGTCCGCCGGGCTGCGCATAGAATCCCGGTTCCGGTGTGATAACGTCATAATCTTCTGCCACGACTGTCCACGAAGGCGATACAATAGAATTGTAAAATCGCGCGGTCTCCTCGCGTTTCTCCATACAAACCTCCATCGCGTGGCGATATAATTCAGCGTAAACCGCCTGTTCATCTGCAACAGTGCAATAATGCTGCTGAACGTTATCCAAACTGTATTCAGCCGCTGCAGAAATAATCTGATTATACATCTGCGATGAACCGTATTTGATTACAATACTCTTTGTAAGAGAATAACCGGTCACACCCCACACCATCATACCTTTTTCATTCTGCGTGTATCCACTGATCTTCTCCTGCGATACAGTTGTTACCGTGACGTCAGTCGGGGGAATACCTAATGCAGATAATTTTTTCTGAAAGGCATTAATGCGGGCTTGCAAATTGTTCCGTGCTGTACTCAGTGCCGGAGCTTCTTCCGTGCCATGCAACTCAAGAATCCATGCATCCGGCGGAACATAAAGCAGAATATCAGAAGCAGCTGTAAAACTTCTTTCACCGCAAGGCCAACTTGTATTGTCTACAGGAGGATTCAACACATCTCTGTTATAGTAATAATTCGACTGAGATTGTGCTTCTGCAATGATAGTTCCTGCGATGATCAGAAATACTGTAAAAACTGTTTTCATGCGCGATTGTTTTGAAGCGGTACAATCGGTTCACATGAAAGTTCAGAGAAAGAAAAAATAATTTTTCGGACTTGGGAGCAGATGCAGTTACTCCTGAGAGCGGTACACGCGTGAAAAGAAAAAGTTCAGATTGTAAGAAAATAATTTGAAGAATGCCTGATATTGAATAAATCTGCGCAAAAGAATAACTTTCGGAACTCATGAACCACGCAGAGTATTTTGCAGATTCCTTTAATCGCCATGTCAAATGGTACGAAGAAAGCATCACGCCTCTTTCCATTTACAATGAATCGTATAATGCATTGATTGAAAGGATGCGTACGGATGCGAATATTCTGGATGTCGGTTGCGGTCCTGCGAATGTGTCGTCCTACATAAAGACGCACTTGCCGGAAACAGCTGTTACGGGAATTGATCTTGCGCCGGAAATGATTTCCAAAGCAAAAGAGAAAATTCCGGAAGGAGATTTTCGCGTAATGGACATTCGTAATGTTTCTCAACTGGAAGAACTCTTCGATGTAATTGTTCTGGGTTTTTGCATTCCGTATCTCAACGATAAGGAAATCATTACGCTGCTTAACGATTGCCGTCAATTGACACGTTTCGGAGGTTACATTTATCTCAGTTATATTGTTGCGGATTCAACAACTCCGTTCAATGCGGAAAATCCTGTAATGAGAAGGCACAATCGTGCAACAATCGCAACATATCTTACACAAGCGGGACTGAATAACGAAATAGAGTTTACTTCATCATACACAGATAGCAAAGGAAATACTGAAACGCATATTGCACTGCTCATTAACTTAAAAAATCAACTTCAGTCCGACAATAAATGAAAAACGCAATTGACCTTTACATCTCCACGTTTCCGAAAGAAGTTCAACTTCGACTCGAAGAAATTCGCACGATCATACGAAAAGCGGCTCCGAAATCTGAAGAAGTAATCAGCTATGGAATGCCTGCTTACAAAATTCACTCTGTGCTCGTCTATTTTGCAGGATACAAAAATCATATTGGATTCTACCCGACCGGCGACGGCATCAAAGCTTTCGAAAATCAATTTGAGAAATACAAATGGTCGAAAGGAGCTGTTCAGTTTCCGCTTAATCAGAAACTACCTGTAAAATTGATTACAGCGATGGTGAAGTACCGTATCAAGTCAGACGCCGAAAAAGCTGCAGAAAAAAAAATAGCGAAGAAAGTGACTGCGAAAAAGAAAGCAGCAAAGAAGTAATCATCAGCAAATAAAAATCGCGATAAACCATATATGTCTACCGCGATTTATTTCTATTCATCATTATTTTACTTGAGCATCTTCCAGACCGTTTCGCTGTCTTCCGTTTCTAATTTACGGGAGCGAATGAACTCCGCTATTTGAGAACGATAAGGTGCCTGCTCATAGAAATGCTTCAGAACCGCTCCGCATGGCATTGCCAATCGTGTATTGGAACTTACCATCGCTCCGGTCAAATGCGTCATCAATGGCTCACTGAAATAATTCAGTCGCTCAACTGCCAGCGCAGCTCCAACACGTGTACGGAACTCATATGACATACTTGTATAGGCAACAAGTTTGTCCTTTGAAACCTGATCATTCATAACGCGTGCTTTGATTTCAAGACGTTTGATTTCCACATTCAAGCCGCTTGTCCCCATTACACCGTTCGTTGCATCAAGGAATTGCTGTGCTTTCGCAGGAAACTGTGAAGAAAGTTTCTCCAACATTCCGGCAACCACATCGTAAGAAGGCGACTGCAAAAGTTTCACGTAATCATCAAACATATCCTGCGGAATTGCGGATGTATTATTCATTACATGTTTGTGAACCTGCGCATCCTTATCCGCTATAGCACTACGAACAATCTCACGGCTCTTAGGATCCGTATCATTGATCAACTGAGTGAGAACTTCTCCCTTGATAGAGTGCCAAGTGGCTTTGTTGTATGCGTCAATCAACGCCTGACGCTTCTTCTCCAGAGGAAACTCACGCATTGCTGCAACGGCATCATAACGATCAATCATATTTTCAGCCTGTAAAGACTGAGCCACTAACCACTCGAATGGTTTCTTGAATTTCACCGATTTCAACACTTCATTGTTCGGATCGAAAAGTACATATGCAATGTCTTTTCCTGCAGCATTGGCGATATCAACAAAAGTTGATTTGTTCTCAATCCACTTCATCACTTTTGCGCCGGTTCCGTCTTTATACTTCACTTCAAACCAAATCGGCATTTTGAACAAGCCAACAACGTCATTCATTTCGTGAACCTGTTCAACGTAAATGCGAGTGAGACGCTTACCGTTTTCAGTAATATCATTCGCACGCACATCATAAGATGGCTCTCCGCCGCGGTAAATCCACTGCTCCCAGAACCAGTTCAATTCCATTCCGGTTGATTCGTGGAATGCGTAAAGCAGATTATCGGAATCCACATTGCTGTACGGATGCTTCTCCAGATACAACTTGATTGCACGGTTGTAAGCATCACGACCTCCCACTACATTCTTCAACATGTTCAGTACGAAAGCGCCTTTCGGATAATGACGCACAGAACCGGATTGACTGTGTGCAACAGGGAGCAGATTCTTCTTTGTTTCATTCACCGCATTCATCTGCGCTTCACGACGTGCCCAGTCAAAATAATCGTTACCGAAAACTTTGCGCTCGTACATCTGATTGTAATATGTTGCAAAGCTTTCCTGCAACCAATGGTGCGCATCACTACGCGCTGTAACGTAATCTCCGAACCACTGATGTGCCAGCTCGTGTGCGTTCACTCCAACATATCCTCTGTCCCAATTACTGCGCGCATCAACGAAAAGAAAATCTCCGAAAACGGTTGCCGTAGTATTTTCCATCGCACCGTACATGAAATCCTGTACAGGAATCTGCGAATACGATTCCCAAGGATACTTCACACCGATTTCCGCCTCGAAGAAATCAATCATGTCTTCGCTGTACATGTAAGTGGTTTCTACACGATCTTTCCACTCCGGATAATAATACAGATTCATCGGAACACCGGACTTTGATTTGGTTTGCTTGATTTCATACAGACCAACACCCAACATAACCAGATAAGGCGCTGTAGGTTTGTTCATTCTGTAATGCCAGGTCTTTGTTCCGTTCTTGTTATCTTTCTCTTTCAGCTTCACGCCGTTCGACAATACTTTATACTCAGAAGCAAAAGTCACAATCATCTCTGTTGTGATCTTGTCGTTCATCTCATCATAGAAAGGAATCCAGTGGCGGTTATCAATTCCCTGTCCCTGACTCCAGATTTGTTTGCGGCAAATTCCTGCAGGATCATTCCAACCGATGAAGTACAAACCTTTACGCGGATTGCATTCATAAACCAAAGTAAGACTGTCTTTCTCACCATATGGAAGTGAACGTCCTGTGAAAATCCAGAGACCTTCTTCTTCAACACGCGTCTTAACAGGTTTGCCATTAACGGTCGATTCCAGAATTCGCATGTTGATTCCATCTACCCAGATCGAATCAACAGAATTTCTTAAAGGAGAAAAACGATGCGTCACTTTTCCTTTCACGAGTCCTGTAGCCGTTTCAAAATTCAACTCAAGACGCATATGAATGAAATCCACGTTGTGCTCACGCGGCGCCCAGGCACCATCATCGAGGTACGCACGACGTTTACCATCAAAAGATCCGTTACCCACAAACTGCGCATTAACGGAAAGAGAGCCGAACAAAAGTGCGGCCGCCACAATATTTTTCATAGCTATCTGATCTGGTTAAGAACGCGCAATTTTACGCAAAAATCGCTGCTAATCGAGCGTTTTTGGTTCAATCAGCTGCTCTGTCGGACGAATGGCGGGAAACATAGGGTGAATGGGAGATCCTGTTCCATTCTTATCCATGAATTGTTCAATTTCAAAGGTAAACAGTTGGCTCCAGGCTACGCAGATTATAGTGACTCGCCATCACTTCTCCATAAGCTCCCGCAGTACGAATGGCAATCAAATCACCCCGTTTTACTTCTGCAAGATCGAGTGATTTGCCAAAACAATCTGAAGATTCGCACACCGGTCCTACAACATCATAACGTGCAATTGTTGCCCCCGGAGAAGCTGTAAGATTTTCAATCTTGTGATATGCTTGATATAATGCCGGACGAATCAATTCGGTCATGCCTGCATCCAGGATTGCGAAATTAGTTTGCACGCCTTTCTTCACGTAAAGCACTCGCGATATTAGCGTTCCGCATTGTGCAACGAGGGCGCGACCCAATTCAAAATGCACTTCCTGACCGGGACGAACTTCCAGAAATTTTCTGAATACACCGAAATACGATTCGAAATCCACAATGCTGTTCGCGTCCGGTTCGTGATAATTCACGCCGAGTCCGCCACCGACATTAATTACTTTCAGTGCAATGCGTCGTGAAGCAAACCATTCCTGAATTTCATTCACGCGTGTACATAAAGAGCGGAATACATTCAGATCAGTAATTTGTGATCCCACATGAAAGTGCAATCCAATCAACTGAAGATTGTTAAGTTCCTTCAACGCGTCAATCACTTGCGGTAATTCGTGAATGCTGATTCCGAATTTATTT
>JBJOKQ010000012.1:0-34103 GCA_046046005.1 Bacteroidota bacterium
AGTGTAACAGATCCCGATGAGATTTCACCCGGGGAAGGATTGTATTGTGCATTAAGCGCAGTGTTTGAAGGTACAAACGTCCCGCTTCCTCCGGACCAGATTCCACCTGCAGCAACCGTAACTGCTCCGCTCAAAGTAACTGTTGAATTATTCGCGCAGGCTGTAATAGCATTACCTGCATCAACTGTCGGTGCCGGAGTATAGAAGATTCGAACGGTATCAGACACCGGGTTACATGTTCCGTTGCCTGTTGTGGTAAGAATCAGATCTACAAAACCTCCTGCAACTTCACCAACTGTCGGAGTATACGTTGCACCTAGTGCTGTGCTTGAAGGTGAAAACATTCCCAAACCGCCGGACCATTGTCCGCCCGCACAGAAGTTTACAGCGCCATTCAACGTAACAGTTGAATTGTTTCCGCAAACCGTTTGATTGCTTCCTGCATTTGCTACAGGAGCAGGCGCATAGAATATCACCACCTGATCGCTCACTGCATTACATGTGCCATTGCCTGTTGATGTAAGTGTGAGTGTTACTTGTCCGCTGGCAATTTCTCCGGGCGTAGGTGTATACGTTGCATTGACTGTATTAGCATTCGGGAAGAATGTTCCTGCTCCGCCCGACCATGTTCCGCCTCCGGCGTTGAAAACCTGTCCATTGAGATTTGACGCACCTGCGTTTGCACAAGAGTTGATGTCAGCACCTGCATTCACAACAGGAGCCGGTGAAATGGTAATCAGAATCTGATCGCTGACAGCGGTGCATGTTCCGTTTCCTGTTGTAGTAAGTGTGAGCGTTACAGAGCCGGCGAGAATTTCAGGCGCGCTAGGAGTATATGTTGCGTTCGGTGTTGTGTTGTTCGGATTGAAAGTTCCTGATCCGCCAGACCAGGCAACACCTCCTGCAACAGTGAATGAACCATTTAATGTTACTGAAGAATTGTTCGCGCACACATTAGCATCCGGCCCGGCATTCACGGTTGGTGCAGGCGTGAAGAAAATTGTCATTTGATCAGTGACTGCAGTACAGGTTCCGTTGCCTGTTGTGCTTAGTGTAAGGGTAACACTTCCTGATGCAATCTCTGCCAGTGTAGGTGTGTATACTGCATTCAGAGTGTTGTTGTTCGGTGCGAAAACTCCGAGGCCGCCTGACCATTGTCCGCCGGAGGCAATTGTTACGCTGCCCGCTAACGTAGTTGCTGCGTTGTTACCGCATTTGGTTTGATCAGCACCCGCATTTGCTGTTGGAGCAGGAGTGAAGAATATGGTCATTTGATCCGTCACTGCATTGCACGTTCCATTGCCGGTAGTAGTAAGCGTAAGCGTTACGCTTCCGCTTGCAATTTCACCCGGCGTTGGTGTGTAAGTAGCATTGAGTGCTGCTGTTGAAGGAGAGAATGTTCCCGCGCCTCCTGACCAAGATGCGCCGGTCGCAACAGTTACGTTTCCTGCCAATATTGTTGCAGCGTTGTTTGCACATTTTGTTTGGTCGGGACCCGCATTAGCTGTTGGAGAAGGCGTGATTGTGATAATCATTTGATCACTAACCGCTGTGCAAGTTCCGTTACCTGTTGTGGTAAGCGTAAGTGTAACTGATCCTGCAGTGCGTTCAGCGACAGAAGGCGTATACACCGCATTCATTGTCGTGTTGTTTGGCGAGTAAGTTCCGGAGCCTCCGGTCCATGCTGCTCCGCTTGCAACACTGAATGAACCGTTGAGTGTTACGTTCGGATTATTTGCACATACAGTTTGATTGACCCCTGCGTTCACGGTCGGAGCAGGAGTAAAGAAGATTGTCATCTGATCAGTAACGGCGGAACAAGTTCCGTTTCCTGTTGTGGTAAGTGTGAGTGTAATGCTGCCTCCTGCAATTTCCGGAGCAGTTGGAGTGTACACAGCATTCAACGCATTATTATTCGGAGTGAAAGTTCCAAGTCCTCCTGACCATTGCCCGCCGCTTGCAACAGTAACAGATCCGGCGAGTGTTGTTGCAGCGTTGTTTGCACATTTGGTTTGGTCAACGCCTGCATTTGCAGTTGGAGGAGCGGTGAAGAAAATTGTGACTTGGTCACTTACGGAGTTACATGTTCCGTTACCGGTTGAAGTTAATGTAAGCACCACACTACCTGCTGCAACTTCTGCAGGACTTGCAGTATAAACTGCATTGAGCGCAGTTGCGGAAGGAGTAAAGCTGCCACCACCGCCGGTCCACACTCCACCTGTAGCGCCGCTGACGGTGCCATTAAGTGTTGCAGCAGGATTATTACCGCATCGTGTAATATCAGCTCCGGCATTGACAATAGGCGAAGGTGTGAATGTTATCAGGATGTTGTCACTAACAGGATTGCATAATCCGTTGCCTGTTGTTGTTAAAGTAAGAAGAACACTGCCTGCTGTAAGTTCGGCCGGCGTTGGAGTGTAAACAGGATTAAGTACGTTATTCCCCGGGGCGAACGTTCCTCCGCCTCCCGTCCATACACCACCAGTTGCAACGGTGACGGCACCACTCAAAGTTGTTGCGGCGTTGTTGCGGCATTTAGATTGATCAGGTCCCGCATTCGCAGTTGGAGCAGGAGTAATTGTAAGCACCATCTGATCAGACACAGGATTGCACGCACCTGTTGAGGTTAATGTCAGTGTTACTGTACCTACAGCGGCATCACCGGAGCTTGGTGTGTAAACTGCATTGAGAGCTGTATTGGATGGAGAGAAAGTTCCGGTTCCGGAAGATGACCATACTCCCGTTGTTGTTCCGCCTGCAATGCTTCCTGCAAGCGTTGCTGTAGTATTTGCACAAATGGTTTGGTTGACGTTTGCATTGACAATTATCGGCGCCACGAATTCAGAGAAGTAGCCATATCGACAACCTGAAGCTGCGCCTCCATTACCGAGTCCCAATGCAAATACATCCATTGAATTGGCAACACGGAATGTGGAGTCAACCGGCACTTGTGTGGTATTGTACGTTATACGTGCGGAACTCCACACGCCGGAAGTTCCCGGAACCACCACAAACGAAGCAGGCGTGATTGTTGCGGTTCCCGGGCCTGTAATTGTGAATGCAGTAATGGCAGCGGTTCGGCAGAGTAATGTGATGTAAAATGTTTCGGCGCTGGAACGCACAAAGTTCACCGCTTGTGAACCTGCGCAGTTCAACGGAGGCAGAAGAGCCATTCCGGATTCACAACCGAATCCGGTGACGTGTACAGCGTAAATTGGTTGTGTAGCGTGAATGTAAACCGAACTGCCGGCCGGTGATGCCGCGAGATAATCCATATCCACACGGTAATATTCGCCTGCAAAAAGGGTTACGGCAGGAACTGCTGAACCATTTAGAAATATCTGTGTATTGTTTCGTGTTGCAGTGATGATTACCGACTCATCGCCGGTGGCATTCAGAGAACCTTTCACCGCGATATAATCCTCTCCAAGAATATTGACAGGAACAAGTTGGTCGCCCATCAAATCATAACAACCTCCGGAAGGGTTGTGGTTAGAATCGTCTTTCAATGAAACCGCAACCGGTTTGTCAGATAATACAACAGCTCCTGAAGGATGAGTGGAGGGTTGTTCGTAGTTGGCTCCTGTCCAACCGCAGGAATACGTTTGTCCCCGGTTCAATGTAACTGAAAACTGCTGCAGAGCCGGATGTCCGTCAACAGCAACAGGAGAATAAATAGTAACGATTGTGTTGTTTTGTGTTGCTACTATATCAAATGATGCGTAAGCCTGATGAGGAGAAGCGAAGGTATGATTGAAAAAAGGAGCGTGTTTGTGCAGCGGAACATAGAATTCCTGACCGAGACCGCTTGGACCTTTTAATGCCCAGATGTCTGTGTTATTCGTATTTGCCACTTCATAGTAACAAGTGATCGGAGTTGTAGATTGAATCAACAGTCCCGTGTTGAGCACTGTATTTGTTGGTCGGGTTTCGAGAGAAGTTTTAAACGCGGTAAGATTAATGCGCGTAGATCTGTTCGCAGCAATATTCACGATTATGGGAACGAACGATCCGTTGGCCGGTTGACTAACTGTAACAGTTGTAGCCGCGCCGGCAGACGAACAAATAAGATACAAAGGTTCACCACCGGGCGGATTGTGAAGATCCGTAACATCAGGTGGCGCTAACCAGAATTCATTGCCTTGTTGCGCATGAACAACCGGAGTAGAAAGACAGAGAATTGAAGTACAGAAAAGAGCAAGCAATCCCCAACGGAGTGAGTAACGTTTCATCATAAGCGCGTGTTTGCCTGGTTAGTGCTGTGTATACGCGCACTTGCGCGAGGATGTTCTGAAAATGCAGGGAATTTGTTCGCGGCGAAATCTTCGGAATTCGATGTTTTCAATTAAATCGCCGTATCAAACAGCGGAATCATAGTATTAAACGCGATTTCGTAACGCTAATAAAACTTTAAAATATATGTAGATACATACAAATTATCTTTATCTTTGTCCTGTTTAAAAACAAACAGACATGAAAAATAAATGGACAATTGATACACTGCATTCAGATGTGCAGTTCAAAGTAAAGCACCTTTTGATCTCAACTGCAACAGGAACATTCGGCACTTACTCAGCTGAAGTTGAAACAGAAGGAGATTCTTTCGAAACAGCATCAGTACATTTCACGGCAGATGTGAACAGCATTACAACAGGCAATGATCAGCGCGACGGACACTTAAAGAGCGCAGACTTTTTTGATGCTGCGAATCATCCTACGATTGATTTCGTTTCTGAAAAAATGGAAAAGACAGGTGATGACACCTACAAACTTCACGGTAAGCTTACTATTCGCGGAACTACGAAGCCTGTAACATTGAATGTGGAGTTAGGCGGAATGCAGAAAGATTTCTACGGCAATCTGAAAGCGGGATTTGAAGTTTCAGGGGTGATCAAGCGTAAAGAATTCGGTTTGCATTGGGACGGCATTACAGAAGCAGGAAGTATTGTTGTAAGTGATGATGTAAAAATTGCTGCGAACGTTCAGTTTGCAAAAGTTGTTCCTGCAGTAGCGTAAGCACAAAGGGAAGAAGGAGCAATTTTGGGGAAGAACAGAGCCGTCTGAAATATTTCAGGCGGCTCTTCTGTTTTATTCAGATACTACGACAGGCATCGTTGTAATTTCAGAATCATTCTGCATGCGGAACATGTAAACGCCGCTTCCCAATCCTTCAAGAGAAACTGTTGTCTGCATTGTTCCTGCGGCGATAACAACAGTACGAACCACTTCGCCAAGCACATTCATCACTTCAAGTGTAGTTGCAGTTGAATACGAAGGAGTAGAAACGATTGTACTTCCTTTCGCAGGATTCGGGTTCACTTTGAACAATGAAGACATGGAGTTTTCGGCCACTTCCGTGATGACCGGTACCAGACAGCAGTTGCCACCAGAGCTGATGTTTACTGTTGAAGATGGAAAACAATTGTAGTTGGTGCGATGAAAACGGATGCTCGTGGTGCCGAATTTTGTCATGAAAAACCCGGCCACTTGTTGTGCCGTGTTACAACCACCCTGATTGCCGGCTGTGCAGCTATAACCGCACACCATATTCGGTGAGCCATTCGGGTCGCTGACTGTTGCCGGCGGATAAACCAGAATGCTGTCAACCGGATTCGCAACGCCATTTATAGTTGTATTCGTAACGCCGAGGTTGCAGTTATCGTTGTTGCCGTTATAACCGGCATACCATACTGCGGTAACATTGCCTGCAAATGGACCACTTATGTTGATCTGGACTGCTTCGTATGTAACTACGCCGATTTTCAGATTGGGAATATTCTGGTCGATGTTCAGGTTGAGGATTCCGCCGTCATAATTGGAATACACAATTACATTGCTGGTGGTGTCGCAGAACAGTACGGTTTGCGCGTTTAAAGAAACTAAAGAAGCGATAAGAAGGAGAAGTGTGTACAGTTGTTTCATCAAGAAGGTTTTTAGGTGAAGAATAAATATACGGAATCAATGAATACACATTCACTTTGTTAATGTGCGTCGAAGAAGTATCCTGTTGCCGGTTTGTTTTCTATCAGCGCACGTATCTTTTCTTCTGCGAGTTCGCGCAACACATCGGCATGCACGTCGCCATGTATATTCATAATCTGGGGAAGCAATTCGCGCTCCAGTTCTCCGGGCAGTAGCGGTTTTTCCATCAGGAAGAGTAAGGCACCTTTGGCAATCCCATCAGGACAAAAAACCAGAAACGCTGTATTGTGATCGGTAGAGAACACATCCACATGCACGCATTTCGGGTCGAAGTCGGCGCGAGACGCGGCTTCCAGAAGAGTGAAAATGCGGACTTGGTCGGTGAGGGTCTGCAAGGTGTAATTGTGTATTGTAAGCGGGACGCGATCGAATTTACAAGGTCAGAAGGTAAAATCGGTCGGAATTTTTAAGAAAAAGCGATTAAAACCGGTAAATCAGTTGCAGATTTCGGAACTGAGTGGTAATATTGCAGCCCGTTTTCGGGAAATTCCTCCTTAGCTCAGCTGGTTAGAGCACATGACTGTTAATCATGGGGTCTCTGGTTCAAGTCCAGAAGGGGGAGCAGAAAGCCGCAGCAATGCGGCTTTTCTTTTTTACTTCCATTAGAACGATTGCGCCCCCTGCATTTCCCTATATTTGCGCCCGTTAAAAACTACAATTCATGAGCCTACTCGTTGTCGGAACCATGGCGTTTGATGCCATTGAAACACCTTTCGGAAAGACAGATAAAATTATTGGCGGAGCTGCCACCTATATCGGTCTTGCCGCAAGCTATTTCTACAAGAACATCAATATGGTGTCCGTTGTGGGCGAAGACTTCCCGAATGAGTCGATGGACATGCTGAAGAAGCACGGACTGAAACTCGACGGCGTACAGGTGAAAATGGGTCAGAAATCCTTTTTCTGGTCTGGACGTTACCACACCGACATGAACTCCCGCGATACATTAGCAACTGAACTTAACGTTCTGGCGGATTTTGATCCGGTAGTTCCTGAAAATTGTCGCGAAGTGGAGTTTCTGATGCTCGGAAACCTTATGCCGTCTGTTCAGCAAAAGGTGATGGCGCAATTGAAGAAGCGTCCGAAGCTGATTGTGCTCGACACGATGAATTTCTGGATGGACACAGCGTACGAAGATCTTGTGAAAACGATTTCACAAGTAGATGTGCTTACCATCAATGACGGTGAAGCGCGTCAGCTTTCAGGTGAATACTCATTGGTGAAAGCCGCTCAGAAAATTCTTGCAATGGGGCCGAAGGTGCTCATCATCAAAAAGGGTGAACATGGTGCATTGCTCTTCAACAAAGAGCAGGTTTTCTTCGCTCCGGCACTTCCTTTGGAAGATGTATTTGATCCGACAGGAGCAGGCGACAGTTTCGCAGGCGGATTCGTAGGATATCTTGCAGAGACAAAAGACATTTCTTTTGAGAATATGAAGCGCGCAATCATCTTCGGATCTGCGATGGCATCATTCACCGTTGAGAAGTTCGGTGTTGAACGTCTGGTTGGTCTTACGCAGGAGGCAGTTGACGAGCGCGTCCAGGAGTTTATCGATCTTGTTCAGTTCGATATTTCGCTTGTATAACATCGCAGCAGGCTGATCCGGCCGCATTTGGTATATCTGCATCACGCATGAAATTGTAAAACAATGTGTGCATGAAAGATGGTATTCAGCAGAACATTTTTCTCCGCTATTTTCTTGGTAAAGTATTATTAAAACTGATGCAGGATTTGGCGCATCGATTGCAAGGCTCGCGAAGTAAATTCCGATAAAGCGTAACAGAATTCCGTTAAGAAGAAAGGGCGGAAGGAGATTACATTTACCTTTGAGTAACACGCTACCAGGAGTGTACTTTCTATGAACAAAGAGCGGGCTCTGCTCATCACTTTAGCGTTGATTCAGTTTACGCATGTCATGGACTTCATGGTGATGATGCCGTTGAGTACGATGTTCATGCGCGACTTTCAGATTTCTGCTGCGAGTTTCGGATTGGTAGTGGCGAGTTACAACATCAGTGCAGGTGTTGTGAGTGTGGCGAGTGCATTTTTCATTGATCGTTTTGACAGAAGAAAAGTGATGATGGTGTGTTTTGCCGGATTCGCGTTGGGCACTTTGATTTGCGGGATGTCAAACGGCTATACAATGTTTCTCGCTGCGAGAATATTTACAGGATTATTCGGCGGTGTGATTTCCTCAACGATGCTCAGCATCGTAAGTGATGTTGTTCCTTTCGAAAGACGTGCGTCAGCAATGGCAGTAGTGTATATGGGATTTTCAGCTGCAGCGATCGCCGGTGTACCTGTTGGCAGTTACGTTGCGGCACACACGCATTGGCATGTTCCTTTTCTTGCGATTGCAGCAATGGCAGCGCTCATCTTTATTCCGTTGATGCGTTATATGCCGGTATTGTCGGGACACATTGAGGAAGCGCGCAAGCGAAATCCCGGAGCACAGATGCTGGAGATCTTGCGTTCAGACAAACGAATGATGGGATTACTGCTGATGATTTTGTTGATGTTCGGGCATTTCTCCATCATTCCGTATATCCCGCAATATCTTGTACACAATGTCGGAATGGCGGAAACAGATGTACCGCTCATTTACCTTGTCGGAGGATTAACAAGTGTTATTGTTATGCGTGTGGTCGGCAAATTGTCTGACAGATTCGGAAGTTTCATTGTGTTCAGTTCGCTTTCGGTACTTGCCGGAATTCCGATACTCGCGATCACAAATCTCAGTACATCATCCTTAGTCATAATACTTCTGTTGGCTGCAGCGCTTTTTACATTCGGAGGATCGCGAGGTGTTCCTGCAAACACATTGATATCATCAACAGCTCCTCCGCATTTACGTGGCGGGTTTCTGAGTCTGAACTCAGCGATGCAGCAACTCGGTGCTGGGCTTGCATCTTTTATCGGCGGATTGATGATTGCGGATGGTCCGCGTGACACGGTTCTCAATTACGAACACGTGGGTTACTTTGCTGTTGCGGCGAGTTTGGTGGCTATTCCTGTGGCGTTGTACATACGACCGAAGGTGGTGAAGTGAGCGCTGAACGGCGAACCACGGATTGCTTTGTTGAAGTTACCGCTGGCGGATTCATATAAAAAACCAGGGAGTCACGGAGAAAATCCGTTTTTTAATCCGCGACTTTCGTGTACTATTCTTCGCGTACTATTCTTCACTGTAAACAGCATTCGCCCATCCAACGAAATGTACTTTTTTCACGGAAGGATTTTCTTCGTCATCAATGAACATATAAACACCTACTTCGATAACTCCGGAGTATTCGGATTCCGGAACGGGTTCTTTTGACTTGATGTACACTTTTGTTGAAGAGTAGATTCCTGAACTGACAGGCGAAGTGCTTTCGCATTCATACCAATCGTTATTGCCTTTGATCAGCGGATTAGCTGTGATGATGAGTTTCATCGGCAGTTGCAATGCGAATTCTCCTGATTCATTATTTGGTTTCAGAATGATTTCTGCGCCTTCCACATCACTTTGTTTTTGTTGCAGCAACATTCTTGAAGGAAGTATTCCGGAAAGGATGTTAATGGAATTCCATCTTCCGCGCACGAAACGGATTTGCGACATTCTTACAGACAGGAAGAAAATGAGATAACCTCCGGATAGGAATGCAGTTGTCATTTCATGATTACCATATGCTGTTCCGTAGATGGCGCTGGAAGCAAGAAATTCAAACGCAAACAGTAACACAAGTGATCCCGCCAATAAGGAACTTAATTTGCGTGAGTCGAAATTAAATGCCGTGTTTTCTTCTCCGGAATGATTGATGGCATTGTTGAGGAATGTGATATACACAATGATTTCAGCGAGATAGAAAAACAACGTAAGAATGGTCAACGATCCCATTGATTTATTCAACAGCCAGAAATCATAAAATCCGTGTGCGATAGCAGCGAGAATAAAAAACAACGGCACGAGCCACCAACGTTGCGAATAGCGGAATTTCCAAAGCACGAATCCGTAAGCTGCAATTGCACTTGCTGCCATGTGCGCGACCGAAGCGGTGAGTGCCCGGGAGTGAATCACATCAATACCATAGTTGGCGATATACATAAGATTTTCGAAGAAGGAAAATCCGAGTCCGCATGCAGAAGCAATAACGATATAGTCAACAGGCTTGCGCGCTATTGAAGTAAATCGAAGAATGAGAAGAAACGGAATGAGTTTAACAAGCTCTTCAATGAATCCGATTCCGCCGATACAGAAGATGATATCGTTAACAGGATGCCCATTGATCCAGAAACCGAGTGTATATCGAAAGAACGCATACAGAATCCATGACGTAATTGCGAGTAATGTTCCTGAGAGCAATCCGAACGCGATATTTGAAATGCGAAGTTGCGACACACGTGAAACTCTGTACAGAAACATAGACCAGATGAGCAGAATTCCGAGGCTTCCTGAAATTCCCCAGAAGTTTATGCCTGCAGCGATAGAAGATATTTTGTGCCGGAGAAAATTGTACCAATCACCATTGGTGTAATACACTTTTGATCGCAGTTCATCGGGAACAAATGTTTCTGCGGAGGAATAAACGGATTCTTTCAGCAAATCGTCTCTGTGCGATGCATCATAAATGATTGCAAGGTATTCGTATGCGCCGCGCTTGTATCCTTTGTTTCTGATTTCAGAATTGAAATGCTGTTCAGCCTGATCTGCAGCGCCGCCGAGAATCATAATTTTTCCGGCGAGATAGTTCACATATTTTCTTGTCGGATCTCTTACCAGTCGCAGATGTAAAGAAGCTTCTGCGAAATCGGGAACCGTTGCAGACAATACATAATGCGCAAGAAAAATGTGTCCGTAATCGTGAATGGAATCATTACTGTTTGCGCTCATATCGTTGTAATAGGAGTAGATGAGTCCGCCGAGCTCTTCATAATCCGCTTTCTGTTGTGCAGAGTATTCCGTTGTGTTTCGGTTGAAGTATGAGTTTACGTATTCGAAATGCAAATCAATTCCTGCAGTATCGGAACGAAGAATTTCTTTCAGCGCTTCAGTTACTAACACGGGTTGCGCAGACTTTCTGCCGTACTCCAGTTTTTCCTGTGCAGTTGCGAATGTTGGTTCGTAAGCAATCATTTGCATTCCTGCCCATATTGCAACTAATGCGACAAGTGACGCAACAAGGAAACCGTATCCTGAAAAATCAAGCGCGCGTTTCCCGTTGCGAATGTTGGTACGGATGTGCGACCACACGAGCATTACGGCAAATAGTCCGAGCCAGGCAATAATGATGTGCAGTATGGTCATATTTTGTTACGCCAAATTGGGATTTTTCGGCGCTATCAGCAACATTTCAATAACAATGTTAAAAAGTGTTGATCATCTTCATCCGAAATCTGAAATTTGACGTACATGTTCACATGAAAGCAATCGCAAGAACTTTGACGCTATTAATGTTTGCTGCCGGAATACAGGCGTGCGGACAAAGTGTTCCCAAGTCGGACTCCATGAAAACGGATTCCTCAAAAACAAAATCTATGACCATAATGACTCCTGTTTACGATACAGCAACCTTCGGTGCCGGCTGTTTCTGGTGTGTTGAAGCACAGTTTCAACTTCTTGACGGTGTGATTTCCGTTGCTTCCGGATATAGTGGCGGTACGGTAAAAAATCCGTCGTACGATATGGTTTGCACAGGAAGAACAGGTCACGCAGAAGTTTGTCAGATTGTATTTGATACAACAAAGATCACTTATGATGAAATGCTCGCAGCGTTCTGGCAATGTCACGATCCGACTCAATTAAACCGTCAGGGAAATGATGTTGGCACTCAATATCGATCTGTGATTTATTATCACAACGATGAGCAGAAAAAGCGTGCGGAACATTACAAGAGTGAAATGAACACAAAGAACACGTGGGGTGCACCGGTTGTAACTGAAATATCTCCGTTTACGGTATTCTATAAGGCTGAAGGATATCACCAGAACTATTACAACGAAAACAAACAACAAGGATATTGTCAGTTTGTTGTTCGTCCGAAAGTAGAAAAGTTCAAAGAGGTATTTAAAGATAAGTTGAAGTAGCGCAACGGATTAATTAATTGCAGGGAGCGAGAAGGAAAACGTACTGCCGTTGTGTTCGCTTGATTGAATTTGCAATTCCGTTTCGTGTATTTTCAGAAATTGTCGGGAGAGCAATATTCCCATCCCGTGACCTTTTTCATTACTCGTTCCGGCAGACGTAAACATGACACCGTTATTGATTTTATCGATCTCTGCAGATGACATTCCGCGACCTGAATCGATTACAGAATAGAAAATCCGATCACCGTTTTTAATTACGGATAGATCAACTCGTCCGCCTTCACGTGTGAATTTTACTGCATTCATTACGAGGTTCCGAAGGACACTGTTTATCATTTGTTCGTCCGCTTCGGCAATAGCGTCTTTTGCGATGCTGTAATTGAAGACGATGTTTTTTGCATGAGCTACAGGTTCGGAAACAGCAATCACTCCACGTTGTATATGTTCGTTTGAATATGCAGTCTTGTTTACTTTCAATTGTCCCGACTGTGATGATATCCACCGCATCATATTTTCAATGAAGTCAAGAGCATCTTTTGTTTGCGGCTGCAATTTTGTTGACAGCATTTTCCATTCTTCATCGGAGATGTGACCGGAGTTCAGCAATTGCAAACTTCCGTAAATACTGTTCAGAGGTCCTCGAATGTCGTGAGACAGCGACGAAACCAGTTTGTCCCGTACGGACAACGTGGACATCAGTATGGAATTCTTGTCCTGAAGTTCCGCACGTTGATCCTCCAACTCTGCTTGGGCTCTTTCGCTGATTGCATTTATAGAATAAACGAGCGAAAACGTCATGATTAACGCACCGAAGAAGTTGACGGTTTTGGTGATATCCAAAGTGCGGTGCGGCAAATCAACCGCAAAGATCCGTATCTCTCCGAATTCAAGAATTGCGAAAACAACCATTGTGACCACCAACAAAATTGTTGTGGTTGTTTTTCGTGAAGACCCAAAAACAGCAACGAGACTGACGAGCGCCGGAATCAGTAATACGTGAACAATACTTGCAGAAGAGAAAACCGCAGCGATAAGGAAGATTGTAATTATTGCATGAAGGTGTCCGAGCAATCCGGCCAGCCAAACACGTCCTTTCCGCAACAGCATCATGTAGAAGACAGCACCAGCCATTTGACCGGCGCATTGTAAAGCAATGAACTTCAGATTGAGATAAGTATCAATGGCAACAAAAATCGCTGAGCCGATAAAAAATACCAGCAATGATCGCGATAACATCCGTTCTGAGTTGGTCAGAACGCGAGGTTGAGTTCCTTGAATAAGTCGATCTGCAAGTTTTACTTTGCCAGGGTCTGTCATGTGCTGCAAACTGAATGCGAAAGTGGCTCCGTAAATCAGGGGGAGTTGATTTACGATTTCGTTCAGCTTCATTTCAAATTTCCGAATATTATCGAAGCTATCTTACAACGAGTATCATGTTTTCGACAAATGGTCTTGGTTGCGTGTGGTCGTGTGTTAAATGCATACACTTACGTGCCATCAAAGCATTTACGGGAGTTGCCGAGCAAAATCAATCGTTCATATGCATTATCATGCGCTCTAACGGTGTCCACAGTCCAACGGGCAAACCGGCAGCATCCATTCCGTTTCCCGTAAATTCATTGCATGTGTGAAGTAAAGAGTACGTTCCTGCTGATTCGTAGAATCGATCATTGTAGCCATATCCGGGATGAAGGATAAGTTTCGGAGCGATTTTATTCCGGGATACATGTTTCATCAAATAGTTGACAAGCTTGTTGTATTGTTCTTCTGTGATAATGTATCGCATGCAATTTTTACTCACCGCCGGTTTTGTACGATAACGCGTAACATGCATTGCTGCCGAACCAATACCGAATGCTGCCTTGAATGCTGTTGTGAAAGTTAAATCATTCCACGTTGGTGTGTTCACATAGAAATCTTTGTTGCCCCAACCGAATGCAATGTGTGTCCAGGTTGTATCCGCTCCATTGAAATCGGAGAGCGGGAGTATCGTGTTCCAATTGCATATTTTATTGTTGACCGGTAGAACAAAATCGGTATGAACGCCATTCGAAGAGATGTAGATTTCTATTCCGTTGCTTGCCGGGGCGATGTAGTCTGTATTTAATTTGATCGACGAAAGTGCAAATGCAGCAACAAGCCACATCGCAATTGACAGCAGCAAAGTTTCAAGTACGCGGTAAGCAGCAACAAGGGAAGAGTGCAGGAGCTTCATCTTTGTGAGCGTTCTGCATATTTAACGGGAATGTCGTCCGCTTGTTTCGTGAATCAAGTTCTTTAGCAGAACTTAACAGTAATGTCTTACTCGAAAATGATTTCGTTGCGCGACATTACAACGCCTTCGTCGGTGCGGAAAACAACAATATAGTTTCCTGCACTTAGTCCGTTACGATGTACAACATATTGAGTGCCGGAATATTTTTCGCTGCTGATCAATTTCCCGGACAAATCGTACAGCTCCGCGTTCACATTATTTACAGGAGATGCGAAATTCACGTTTACATTTCCGGTTGAAGGCACAGGAAAAACAGTTGTTTCTACCAATGAAGGTTCTTGTACACTAGTTGTGATATTGGTGTAGAACACAACGTTGTTTGAATTTCCTGAATTCGGAATTCCGATTGAATCCCCCGCGGCGTTGATATCGATATCAGCAGGGCTCGACAATCCTGTCATTACAGAAACAGGAGCAGCGGAAAAAGCAGGATCGAAGCGACGGAGCGCGTTACCGCCCCAAGTTGTAACGTACCAATATCCTGCAGCATCGCGTGTGATTCCATCCATGTTGCTGGTAGTTGTAGTGTATAAATTGGATACAGACGAATCCGCAAGACTCATTGCCTGAACACGAGCGTTGGTTCCCCAGTTTACAAAAACGCAACGGTTGTTCGCTCCATCGTAAATAATTCCGTTCGGAGTATACGTTGTTGTGCACATGATATTGAAAGTACCTGCGGAGGGACACACGCGATAAATACGTTTAGAAGTAAAGTCTGTTGCGAACAAATACTTCACACCATCACTTGTAAGCCCGTTGAGAAATGATGCTCCGAGATTCATATTTACAACCTGAACGCCTGTAGTTAAATCAAAACCTTTTATCGATGCTCCGTCGCATGCGTAGAGTGTGTCGCCCATGATTTCAATTCCATGCGGCCCTGATGAAAGCACAGTACTTGTGAAAGGTGTAAGCGTGCCTGATGCAGGAGAATAAACATGTATTGCACCTGATCCGTTCTGACCAACAATCCAACGACTGTTGGCGTTGTCGTATTCCACGCTTTCGGGAGAATTGAATGTTTGTGCACCGGCAGTTAATGCAGCGCAAAGAATAATTGTGTTCAGTAGCAGTTTTTTCATTGAGATTGGTGCTTTGCATTAAAAGTAATCAATTTCCCTAAGCTATTTCAATAGCGCTGTCTTAGTATAAAACAACAGGGAATATCATGAATTATTACATTTATACAATGGAATCCGGATTGAAGCGAGACAATAGTCGAAATGTGCGATTGATTTTCGGAATAGCAATTCCATTGATCTGGACAGCGGCCTTGTTTTTCCCGGCCTATTCTGACGGAACTCCCGGTCTGATGTGTTTTGTTATGGGATGGACGATGCTGTTCAGCGGGAATTTGGTTGCTTTCGGTGCGTGGTTTTCAAATCTTCCTTTCTGGATTTCTTACTTCCTGCTCATGTTCGGAAGACGTTCGGGCGCGTACACTGCTGCGTTGATACTTGCTGCAATTGCTTTAATGCTTTCTTTCGGTGCGTTGTCCGTAACGGAAGTAATGCAGAATGAAGCAGGCTTTGTTAAAACCGTACATCCTGCTCTATCGGTTTACGTTTGGCTTTTAGCAAACATTCTCCTAACCACGGGAGTTGTAATAATCAGAAAAAAGCGATCTGATTAAAGAACCTCTTCAATCAACTCTGCGCGAACAATTACAGGAGTATTGTATTCACTTCCTGTGTTATATTCCAACGTACCCGTAATGCGCACCTTTTTGTTCAGTAGTTTTTCAATAGCAGCTGCATCACCAACAACCTGAACGCGTTCCACATTACTCAATGATTTCATTCCCTTCTTCTCCTGATCCGCAGTTGCTGTAATTGTCAACGGATGTTTGCACCACAATGCATAATATTTCACTGCACCGTCACTCTTGGGATCTCCGCCGTTTGCAGCAGTAAAAGTTGAATTGGCTTCTATTAAACCTTCAATGGAAACTTTCTCGGGAGTATATCCTGCATTTTGAGTTTGCGCCTTAGTCAAATCAGTAATGTCGTCGCTTTCCGCAACAATTTTCCACACACCTTGATTCTGTGCAAACACCAATGACGCCGGATAGTTGGCAATTTTACCATTTACTTTCACTTGCTTCATGATGCGAATGAGCCAACTGCCGTCCGGCTGTTGTACTTCATCAATGTACTCTTCTATTGATTGCGAATAATCTTTGTTACTGCTGAAGTAGCCTTGCTGACGGTTTACAACATCATCGGCCGCCAAATGATCGCCGTAGTATAATACAGAATCTGCATAGAACGATTTCATGATCGGAGCATTGCGCAGATTCAGAGATGCGTTCCAACTCTCGGTCAACTCACGCCAAGAACTCATTTTAACCGACGCAGAATCTTTTAACGCGGAATCTTCTGTTCCTGCCTTGTCAGTATTTCCGCTGCATGAAAAAAGCAGAATGGTAATTGCTGAAAGAAAAAGTGTTCTCATAATTCTATATCCTCGGGGGAAAGGACTTCTGTGTTTGCACAGCGAAGATACGAGAGATAAACAGAATTGCAGTCTATTTTCAGGCTCAAAGCGGGTTGATCAGCCAACCGTGCAGGCTCTGCTGTTTTTCGCGTCTTACTTAACGCTTTCAAAGCCTGATTTGCGGTAAAGCTCTAAATGACGCCGCATAGAATTCATCACTTTTTCTTTGAGTGCAGGAACATCTTCCATGGTCATGCCTTTGGTTTCTATCGGTTCTGACCAAATGGCATCAACAAATCCAGGAGCTAATGCAACAGGATGAAGCGGTGAGAGTTTTCGTCCTGTATTCAAAACTGTTAAAGCTGCAATAGGTGTTCCTGTAGCTATTGCCAGTCGAAACGCACCATCGCGGAAGTCGAGCAAAGGCGGATCCTCGTGTCGGTTACGGGTTCCTTCCGGACATAGAAAAACCGAAATTCCTTCGTCCAGCGATTTACGCATCACCTCAATGCTCTTGTTGCGATCTGAACGGTCGGCGCGATTAACGCTCAGGTAAAGATTGCGGATGATATAGCCCATCAGCGGAATTTTTGTAAGCTCCGCTTTAGCGAGAAAACGAAATGTATTCGAACACGCTATGGCGTAGAGCGGAATGTCGAGTTGCGATTGATGATTGGCTACAAACACAAAGGTTTTTCCCGGATCAATCAAGTGACGATTGCGAACCCGCGACGGGGTGAACAACAAATACGCCAACGCATGCGCCCAGATTCTCGAGAGACGATGCGCGATGAACGGCGATTTCTTCTTCGGAAACACCGAGAAGATTATTGCGTAAAGCAATGTTGTAATTAACATCGTAACAACGAAGACCAACAACGCGTATACGCCGAGTATGTTTCTGAGAATGATCAATGTTTACTGGAATAGTAATCCGTTACGACGAAGATAAGCACCGCGGAGCAGATTATTCGCTGAAAACAAGTTGCTGTTTCCCGGTTTTCTGGTGGTTCTCATACAGCAAGTGAATCAGACCGTCAGCCATTCCGATTTGCGGCACGAAGAGTCGTTCAATTGAAGCGGCTTTCATTACGGAAAGGAAGATTTTTCCGGCAGGTACAATTACGTCTGCGCGATCCGGATTGAGACCAAGCACTTCAATGCGATCCTGCAATGAATATGACGCAAGAAAATCATGCAACTCTTTCAGCTTATCGTAAGTAAGCGGACGGTTTTGTTTTTTACGCGACATTTTGAAGATCTTGTTGATATTGCCTCCGCTTCCGATCGCAACAAGCGGCTGCAGATCGGGCGTTTTTTTCGCCACCCATTCTTTCATCTCACTCCAAAGTTCTTTGGTAACAAGATTGTTTAGCATGCGAATGGTTCCGATGTTGAATGACTTCGAAGCAATAATTTTTCCTTTCGAAAAAATGGTGAGCTCGGTGCTGCCGCCGCCGACATCTATGTACAGATAATTATTGCCGCTGTCCATATGTTCAGCAACATGTGTGGAATAGATAATCTGTGCTTCAATTTTTCCGTCAATCACTTCCACGTTGATATTCGCTTCTTTGCGGATGAGCTCAATGATTTCTTTAGAATTAGATGCTTCGCGCATCGCAGAAGTGGCGCAGGCTTTGTAAGAAGTTACTTCATAGAAATCGAGCAACTGCCGATAAGCTTTCATCGCAGTGATGAGCTTCTGAATTTTTTCGTCGGAAATTTTCTTGTACAGAAAAGCATCTTCACCAAGACGCAACGGAATCCGCACCAAATCTGCTTTCTTGAAGTTCGCTTCATCTTTGCCCTCGTAAACGTTGGCAAAAAGCAGTCGTAATGCGTTAGAACCTATGTCGATTGCTGCGAATTTCAATTTCTCTTTCCGTGCGGTTTAATACCTGATAACTTCTGCAGGTATTTCCGGATTTCATTCTGCGCAACAACAGCATTCACGCTGCGTGTCTTCACATATTCGTTCTCCTTGATACCTCCGATAACACGTGCCTTGGTATTGTCTTTGAGTTGCAGGTTAATGATACTTCGGAGCTCTTCCTGAATATCAGAGTCGTAAATCGGTACTGCAACTTCAGACCTGAAATCAAGATTGCGGGTCATCCAGTCTGCCGAAGATATAAAATACTTCGGGTCGCCATCGTTGCAAAATATGAACAACCTTGTATGTTCGAGATATCTTCCAACGAGACTGATGCCGCGAATGTTTTTACTGTAGCCGTTAACCCCCGGAACAAGGGAACAAATTCCCCGCACAATCAGTTGAATCTGGACACCGGCGTCACTGGCCTGGTACAATTTGGCAATCATATCGCGATCAACAAGATTATTGAGCTTGATGATCATCCACGCGGCGTTTCCTTTTTTCGCATTCTGAATTTCTTTATCGATCAGCGCTGTGAGTTTCTTGCGCATACTGAAAGGTGAAACAAGAAGGTGCTTGTAGTCTCCGGGTTTTAGATTGTCTTTGTAGAATTCGAAAACCTGAGCGACTTCGTGCGTAATACGCGGATCTGCTGTGATGAGTGATTTATCAGTATAAATTCTCGCCGTTGATTCGTTCATATTTCCGGTTCCAACGTGCGCATAATGCACTATCGCACCTTCTTCGCGGCGCGTGATCAGGAAAAGTTTCGAATGAACTTTGAGGCCCGGAACTCCGAAAATTACGGTAGCGCCTTCTTCCTGCAAGCGATTTGACCAGTAAATATTGTTCTCCTCATCGAAGCGCGCCTGAAGTTCCATTACAACGGTTACCTTCTTTCCGTTCTTCACCGCGTTGATGAGTGCATTGCACACATTTGAGTTGCGCGACAAACGATAGATCGTGATCTGGATGGTTGTAACGCGCGGATCGATTGAAGCTTCCCGCAGCAGATCAATAATGTGATGGAAAGATTGATACGGATAATGAAGCATCACATCTTTCTTACGGATTACACGGAACATGTTTGCTCCTCGTGTAAGTCGCGGATGCGGAATAGGTTCGGCAACCGGCCACACCAATTCACGATGTCCGAGGTCAGGGAATGAAATAAAGTCTTTGAAGTTGTGGTAACGCGAGCCCGGTATCATGTTGTCAAGATCCAGCATGCGAAGTTTCTTCATCAGGAATGCGAGAAGATCAGGCGCCATTCTGCGGTCGTAAACGAAACGCACCGGTTCTCCCTTTTTCCGCTTCTTCAGGCTGCCGGAAATCTTTTCCACGAGACTTTTCGAAATGTCGTTATCGATATCGAGTTCCGCATCTCGTGTAAGTTTGATTGTATAACTGAGAATTCTGCTGTATTCGTGTCGCGGAAAAATTTCATCCAGACAATAGCGAATTAAATCTTCAAGCAGCATCACATATTGCTCGTGATTTTCTGCGGGAAGAACAACGAAGCGCGACATTGCTTCTGTAGGAATTTCAATTAACGCGTAACGGTTTTTCTTGTCGCGCAAGCGGCGAATCAACTTCACGGCGAGGTAAGCCGACTTGTCTTTCAGATACGGAAAAGACGGGGCGCTGTCCAGCATAATCGGGAATAGCGAAGGCAATACATTTTTTCTGAAGTAATTCAGAACCCATTCTCCCTGTGCCGCTGTAAGATGATTTTCATCGACAATGTGAACATGGTGCGCTTCAAGTTCGTGCAGAATATTCTGATAAACTCTGTCGAATCTTTGCGACGCCGCAATGTAGCGCTTCTGTATTTTATCGAGAAGAATTTCCGGCTCTTCACCTGCCACTTCAATGGCTTTCTTGCCAAGGCGCTTCAAACGTTTTAACGAAGCAACACGCACTCGAAAAAATTCGTCGCGGTTGTTGGAATAAATTCCCAGAAAGCGAAGTCGTTCAATCAGAGGATTGGCAGGATCTTCAGCTTCCTGAAGAACACGATCGTTGAAAGAAAGCCAACTGATCTCACGATTAATAAGCGGAACTCTGTTATTCTTCATAGATGAAATGCTGTGCGCGCACAAATGTAAAGTGTTACCTTTTCTTTTCTTTCGGGCTCTGTATACTTAACAATTTCTTGACAGCTCAAAGGTTTATACCGTTCTTCGGGTAATCAAGCATTTCAAGCTTTCCACTGGTCGTATCGCATTGATCCCAGCGCGTTACTTTAAATTTCAGATGTGCAATGCAGCACGTGGGCATATCAAAAGGTTCGGTGTCGGAGAGCAAACCAACTGTCAATGAAATGGAAGGATTGTGTCCGAATAGAAACACATTGTCAACCGATTCCGGAAGCGACGTCACCAGTTTGAAATAATGCTGAGGCGACGTTTCATACAGTTCGTTGGTCAAGCGGATTTTCTCCGTATCATATCCGAGTTGTTTTGCAAAAATCACTGCGGTAGAGTATGCACGAACAGCAAAACTGGACACGATAAGATCGGGAGTAGGGTGAAACTTTTTCAAGCGCGTGCTCATTTCATGGGCATCGCGATATCCGCGTTCGTTCAATGGGCGAAGTGAATCATGCAACTCGGGAAGATTCCACGATGACTTGGCATGACGGATGAGCCAAAGATTTTTCATATGTCTAAAGTTACGAATACGTTCTATACTTGTGGTGTGTGATCGGAAGTCGGTCGTGCAGAAGTATTACCGTTTATCTTTGAGGTATGAAAACAGTTAATGCGATACTTGCAACCGCGCTCATACTTATTTCAGCTTCCTGTGGAACAACACAAAAGCACGAAGAAGTTGTTGCTGCTGATTCTTCAGTTCCGGTTCATGTGGATACAAGTTTTGTTTTTCTGCATAACAACGACAGCTGCGAATTGTTATTGGCGAAACGGGAATCGATAGAGAACAACGGTGTGATTACTGAGAAAATCTTCACTTGGATTACACGTGGTCAGGATACGGTATTCCGTGCATCGTACAACTTTAACACAATCGGAGCATACGAAGTAATTGGTAGCAGCAGAAGTTATTTTCAGTTGATCAATGACGGAGGCGGTTCCGGTTATACAGGCGTATTACTCTATCTGAACACATCGCGTAAAGAGCCTTTTGTTGATGCGATTTCAGATATATCTGAACTCAGCAAATGGATTTATTCCGCTGATGGTAATTCTGTTTTGATGGCGCATGGTTTGTGGACCGTAACGGATATGGATGCCCCGGACGCCGAGACACATTTTTCTGCACATAGGCAGGTTCTGTTTCTCTACGATATTAATGTCACTCCAAGGACTGAAAAAGAACTAGGAGCAACAAAGAACAAGTACGAACTTATTGATGGAGAAAATTCATTTGAAGATATGCGCAAGTCAGAGTCGCAGTTCGACACGCTAGTGGCATGGGAAAAATTCGGAATAGGGAAGCAGTAATTATTTTGCCAGCCACGTTTCCGGGTCAAGTTTACCTGCTCCGCTTTTCCACACTTCAAAGTGAAGTTCAGTCGTTCCTTCCACTTGATCTGTGGCAACTTTTCCGAGATTCTGTTTCACTTTTACTTTATCACCCTGCTTCACATAAACTTCTTCGAGTCCTGAATACACAGTGAGGTAATCGCCGTGACGTACAATTACCAACCAGCCCACACCGGGAATGTTGGTGAGTCCTGTAACGTCGCCTTCAAAAACTGCACGAGCATTGGAACCGCTCGCAGTGGAAATGTCTACTCCGTTGTTTTGTGTTGTAACGCCTTTCAATACCGGATGCGGGTGTTTTCCGAAACGACTCACGATCGTTCCTTTCTCAACAGGCCAAGGAAGTTTACCTTGATTCTCTTCGAATTTTGTGCCGAGAATTTTTGCCTCAGGCGTAAGTACAATCGCGGGTGCGGTGGTTGTGGTTCCGGGCTTTGTTGCCGGTGTTGTTTCCGGTTTAGTTCCCGGCGTCGGAGGTGTATTGTTTTTAGGCGGCGTATTATTCTTCGGCGGAGCAGGAGTAGCCGCGGCGAGCGCTTTCTTCGCTTCGTCGTCGAGAATTTTCTGTATCGCTGCATCGGTTGACGCCTTCTGCGAATTCTTGCGTGCGAGATCAGCCTTTAACTGAACCTCTTTAGTTTGAAGTGCGCGAAACGTTGCGTCTTTCTCGTTCTTCTCAGTGGCTAGGCTGTTTTGTTCTTCCTGCTCATTCCCCAGCAGCGATTTCTTTTCTGCTTTATCGCGTTCCAAACCGGTTAACTGTTCATTCAGCTCCTGTTGTTTCGCTGCAATCTTCATTCCCTGAATTCTTCTTCCGGTGCTGATGAGTTGGAGATACTTCAATCGCATGTAAGCCTGATTGAAATTATCAGCTGCAAACAGAAACAT
This sequence comes from Bacteroidota bacterium, assembly GCA_046046005.1. Lineage (GTDB taxonomy): Bacteria > Bacteroidota > Bacteroidia > Palsa-965 > Palsa-965. The sequence goes on from JBJOKQ010000012.1 coordinate 23,033, forward strand.
CATGTTGTTGAATGAATTTCTGTTTCTGTATGCAAACACAATCATGCGCGCGTAATCACGTTTCATGTGCGCCAATGCGGTGTCCTGTATCGCGATTTCACTTTGCTTTTCAGCAATTTCAATATTCAGTTTGGCAATTTCTTCATTGATAGTGCGAATGAGTTCTTCGCGCACTTCAATCTTTTTATTCAAGGCAACAAGCTGGCTGAGTGAAAGTGTTTTGTTGCGACGTGTTTCAGCGAGCAGTTTATTCGTCAGATCAATTTCAGATTGCAGATTCTGCTTCTTCGCCTCCAAAGAAGCTTTGTCTTCCTTCTTCTTCGGAGCTGTTTTTTTAGGAGCAGGTTTTTTCTTGTCCTTCTGCGCATAAACAAACGGCACCGATACGGCGAATACCGATGCTACCAGCAGGAATGCGAAGATTCTACTGCTGATCCTTGTCTTTCTGTCTCGGCTGATCTTTTGGTTGTTCATTGTTCTGCGGCGGTTCGTTGGATGGAATTACAATCGGAATGCAATCGTCCGGAATAGAGAACGGAAAATCTGTGGGTTTATTGAGCGTTACTTTGGTGTAATTAAGCGTAATGCCCGCTGATTTGGCAATTCCTTTTGCAAAGAACTCCGCTTTGTAAGGAAATTGCATGGAATCAATCGGCGCGAATGAGCTGTAAGACGCTTTGAATGTGCGCGTCTGTTCATCCAGGAAAAGTATGTTCAGGATTTTAAATGTAACCGGATCCAGGCTGATGGTTTGCAATGGATCCTGAGGCGGTTTTTGTCCTTCAAGTACTTTCTTCAATTTGCGTTTACGGATCGTACTCAATGTATAGCGGCATTCGCCTTGGTTGATGGATGATCTCAATTTCTCATCTTCTTCGTAGAAAGTAACGCTGTTGCCAATGAGAAGCGATTGCATCATCTCGTAATCAATGTCCGTTTGTAATGCCTGGCTCAGCAAAACAAAATCTCCCTGAAAACATTTCGGTTGTGCGCCAAGCGTTCCGTCCTGAAACTGCACAAACTTCACAGAGTCTTTGGTGATGAGAATTCTCGCAATCTTAATATTCAGCGGCCCTAGTACATTCATCCATATTGCGCTGTCTTTGCGCATACGCAGACTAACTTCAAATTCTCCGCTCGAGCTGTCGTCATACGCCATACACGAAATCTTTGCGGTCATCCAATCAAAATGGAATTCGCTTTTCCGCATATCCGCAACAAGCGTGCGCGGCGCTTTGTAGTCGAGTCTGCAATTCCCGGTGTATGTAACAGTTGTATCCGCATTCTGTTTCTTTTTCTTCCTTTTGCAGGAAGAAAGAAACGATGTCGATGTGATCGACAATACAGCAATCAGAAAATAGCCGGCCAGCGTTTTCACGCCTCTGATTCTATTCATCGTTCAATTTGCGATTCTTGATTTTCTGCTCAAGCTCGGGAGTTTTATTACCCAGAGATTTTGCTTTGTTCCAAAACTTCACTGCTTCATCGGTATTCTTCAGCATGTACTGAATATCTCCCAAGCGTTCGTTTATCTGCGCGTCATTCGGAGTGATAGCAAGAGCTTTGCGCATGTAATCATCCGCCATTTTGTAATCGCCCATGTTGTATTCAATCCAGCCCAGCAAATTCAGATATGCGGCGTTGTTCGGTTCTGCTTCAATTACTTCAAGCATCATTTGTTCCGCGCGATAATATTCTTTCTTCTGACGGAGCAGAGAAGCGGCGAGATCCGCTTTGTATTTCATGTTCTTCGGCTCTGCTTTGATCAGTTTCTCAACCATCGCATCAGCTTCTTTGTCATTGCCCGTTGCGCGATAACACTCGAGTTGCATCTTGCGGATTTCCACATCCATTTGCGGATCGTCGTAGTTGTAATCGTGTGCATTGGAAAGATGTTGCAATGCTTCGTAATAGTTTTTCTTACGGAAAGCCATTTCTCCCATGTAGTAATATGCGTCAGGCTGTGAAGGATAAAGCGACATTACTTCTTTGCAGTCTTTTTCCTGCTGTACGTCATCTTTCGATTGAGCATTGATTTTCAGAATCTGTTTCCACGGAGCGTAGAAACCGGGATTCATATCCAACGCCTTGCGATACATTGCACGCGCCTCTTTCATGCGATTGTCTTTCATCAGGTAATCTCCGCTAACAGTAAAAGCAGGAGCTTCATCCTTATGTGCACGACGCATTACTCTGCAAAGTGAATCCGCTTCTTTTTTCTGAACCGGAGTGAGTGCTGCAGCGGTATCCGCAATATTATACCATGTATTCAGGTAAGCAATTTTTGCCTCGAGCAATTCCGGTACGGCAAACGCTGCAAGTGCGTCGGAATAGCCTTGAGATTTTTTCCCGTTGCGATTGTTTATTTCTGCGAGTTTCAATCGCGGAGTGGCAGAATATGGAAACTTAACCGCCATATCAGCATACACTGCATTGGCTTTATCCTGTTGCTCTTTGCTTTCGTAAAATGCAGCGAGCTCGTAAGAATACTTTTCCTCAAGCGGGAATGATTTGATCAAACCTTTATAAACGCTTTCAATGCCGGCATCGTCTTTCTGACGCTGATAAACTTTCAGTCTGCAGCGCGCCAGCGAGTCCGAGTTGCCTTCGTGCTTTTCAATGTCATTGTAAGTTGCAAGAGCATCCGCCGGCTTATCGGCATTGAACTGACAATCTGCAAGGCGATAATGCAATGTCATGTCGTTTGGCTCAGCCTTGATGAGATCCTGATAGATGGAAATGGCTTCAGCATCGCGATGAACGGCCTGAAGAATTTCTGCGTAGCGGAATTTGTACCAGATGTTATCCGGCTTCAATTCCATGGCGCGTTTCGCATACGGTAAAGCACGATCCGATTGTCCGAGTTCATGATACAAACCTGCAACTTCATAATTCGCCGCACTGTTGTCCGGATTCATTTCCAAAACCTCGCGGAATTCCACAAGTGCAGCTTTCTTATTGTCGATCATCTTCAGGATGCATCCTTCCATGAACGTTGCTTCCTCTTTCGCTTTTTTCTCGGAAATAGGATCGTTACGTTCACCGGTAATTGTCGGTGCTTCGTAATCCGCAGCAGTTTGTGTGGAATTCTTTTTTCCGTCATGACCGGTATCGGTTGTTGCAGTTTTCTGCGTTTTGCACGAGAGAGCGAGCGACAATCCGAGAATCGGAACAATGGAGAATCGGAACAGATTTTTCATGTTGTTAGTCTTTGATGACATTGTAATCGCCAACACTCAGATCGGAAGGAGTGCCGCATACTTCAGCATAACTTCCAACCATGGAATTGGTTACTACTTTGTTTGTGATTTTACTGTTCTGCTGAACAATACTGTTCGTAATAACGGAACCGCTAACCTGCGTATTGTTGCCCAATGAAACATGCGGACCGATAACAGCGTTTTTAACAGTTACATTATCGCCAATGAAACAAGGTTCCACGATAACTGCATTGTCGAGTTGAATGTTTTTCCCGCGCAGTGTTGCATCTCCACGCAGGAACTCAAGCACGCGCTGATTGGTATAAACCGTTGCGTCTTTATTCCCGCAATCGAGCCATTCGGTTACTTTGCCCGGCGCAAATTTCACTCCTTTCTGCTTCATGTTTTCCAGAGCATTCGTCAGCTGGAATTCGCCCTTATCGCGAATGTTGTTATCGAGCAGATATTGCAATTCTTTACGAAGGTTTGCACCGTCGCGGAAATAATATATTCCGATGATCGCAAGATCACTCACAAATTCCTGAGGTTTCTCAACGAAATCGGTGATCACATTCTGATCGTTCACTTTCACCACACCGAACGCGCGCGGATCTTCAATCTTCTGCACCCAGATAATTCCTTCCTGTGCAGTATCCATCTTGAAGTCGGCTTTGAAAAGTGTATCTGCAAACGCAACAACAACTTTTCCATCGAGACATTCTTTGGCACACATGATTGCGTGAGCTGTTCCCAGCGCTTCATCCTGATACCAGATGCTTCCTTTTGCATTAAGGTTCGCTGCAACCTGTTTCAGCATTCCTTCCACTTCAGGTCCGAATGTAGGTCCGATGATGAACGCGATTTCCTCAGGTTGCTCATTGCATACGCGCGTGATGTCTTCTGCGAGACGCTGCACAATCGGCTTTCCCGCAACCGGGATAAGAGGTTTAGGAACTGTAAGTGTGTGCGGCCGCATACGCTTGCCCATGCCGGCCATTGGGATGATAATCTTCATGCAATTAGTTATGCTAAACGATTTATGATTTTCCTGTATGTCCGAATCCGCCTTCTCCTCTCACGGTTTCAGTTAATTGTTCTGCCGGTACCCACAATACACGTTCGTGTTTCGCAACAACCAATTGTGCTACGCGTTCTCCGTTTTCAATTGTGAAATCCTGAGAAGAAAGATTCACAACAATCACTTTCACTTCGCCGCGATAATCTGCATCAATGGTTCCGGGACTGTTCAATACGGTGATACCGCTTTTTGCAGCAAGTCCGCTTCTCGGACGAACTTGTGCTTCATATCCTGCAGGCAATTCCATGAACAAGCCTGTTGGAATCATTGCGCGTTCCAGAGGCTTCAATGTAACAGCAGCGTCAAGATTAGCGCGAAGATCCACACCGGCCGACAACTCCGTTGCATAGGCAGGAAGAGAATGGGCAGATTTATTTACAATTTTCACTTTCAACATCCGACGAATTTAAGAGTTTTCATTGGTGTTTTTGCTTACCGTGTTCCTTTTCATGAGCGTACGGAAAGGCTTTTCGGTGATTAACACAATTGCAGCAAAGAGGAGGAAGAGCAAATTTCTGAAAACCAGATCAGCCGCTGCAGAGCCTGTATCGGTGAACCACCCAATGAAAAAGAGGATTAATGCAGTGAAAATGTATCCTGTAATGCGCTGTACCTGATAGGGCACGGGATAATGCTTTTGACCGATGAAATAAGAAATGATCATCATCGACGTATAGCAAATCAAAGTTGCCCATGCTGAACCCATGTAGCTCGCGAAATATCCGTCAGACGGAATCCACAGTAAGTTCAGTCCTATGGTAAGTGCCGCACCTGCAAGCGTGATCCACATTCCGTATTGTGTTTTTCCGGTGAGTTTGTACCAAATGGAAAGGTTGAAATACACTCCGAGGCAGAGATTCGCAAAGAGAAGGATTGGAACAACGCCAAGCCCTTCACGGTAATTTTCGCCGATCATGTATTGAATCCAGGAAAGATTCATTGTTGTTCCGAGGAAGATTAACAAACAGAAAATCACGAAGTACGTCATGACGGCAGAATAAATTTCCGCCGAGTTTTTCTCCTTTTGTTTCGAAAAAAAGAATGGCTCAGCAGCATATCGGAAAGCCTGCCAGAAAATGGTCATGAGAATGGCAATCTTATAACATGTGCCGTAAATACCGACTTGTTCTTCTGCAATTCCTGCCGGAAGCAGATACTTGAGGAGAATACGATCAAGTGTTTCATTGACCATTCCTGCAAGACCAACAACGAGAAGCGGTAATGCATAGCGAAGCATTTTCTTCAGCAAGGCAGGATCAAATCCTGCTTTCATGCGACGGTAATCACCGGCCACAAATGCCAAACAAACAAGGTTTGCAGCGAGGTTTGCAATGAATGCATAGCCGATTCCGATTTCGGGATTGTAAAGTGATGCGAAGAATGATTCCGGATTGTTATCGTGTGCGTATTTGCAATAGCCAATGAAAAAGAAGCTCACAACAAGATTCACGAAAATGTTGAGCAGTTTCAATTTTGCAAATGTGCCGGCTTTGTTTTCTTCGCGAAGCTTGGCAAAGGGAAGTGCCATTAACGCGTCGGATGCTACAATGAGAATTGCCCAGATTACAAATTCGGGACTTTCCGGATAGCGCATAAGTCCGGCCAGCGTTGGAGCGAATATTATAAAGGGCAGAGAAAGCAACAGTGTGCTGACTAACAAAGTGCGAAGCGCCGTACTGTAAACGAGCTCCTTATTCGATTCGGATGACAGGAAATTGAATAAGGCCGTTTCCATTCCGAAAGTGAACACCACGTTGAGGAATGTGATGTACGAATAGAACTCGGTGTTGAGCCCCAGAACATTCGGAGTATCAAATATGTAAGAGAAAAAAGGGACTAAGGCGAAATTCAGCAGCCGTCCGAATATGGTGCTTACACCATATACAGCTGTTTGCCCGGCCAGTTTTCTTATTGCACTCAATGCAAGGGATTTATCACACGAAAGTGGTATAAATCCACCTTGGTATTCGAAGATAGATTGATTTGTTTTGCACGTGTCTTCGTTAACATCATTTACATGACCGGAATCACTTTCGGCCTGGCTCTGAAGAATTTTTTACTCAACGGAGTGACTTTTTTTTCCGGGCGGTATATACTGTTATCGAGTTTGGCTTCGTTTTTGTTTTGTCTGTCTGGGCCTTTTATGTTGTAGGCGAAAACATTCAAAATTCAGGCGCCACGAATGTCACACCGAACCGTAAAAAGTTATATTTGTAATCAATTAACCTAAACTAATGCAAATGAAATCAGCAAAATTTGTTGCTCTGTTCGGAGCACTCAGCCTCGTGTTCATGGGCTGCCCTTACGAATCGAAAATTCCACTGGACTCTGCAGATAAATCTAAGCCAGATAAGTCGCTTGTTGGTAAGTGGGAAGAAAAAGGATCTGACTCTTATGAGTGGACCTGCGAAATGGATGGCAATCAGTACCGCATTGTGAAGAAAAGCACAGAAGATTCTGAAAGCGAACCAACAGTTTACATCGGTCACCTTACAGACGTAAGCGGATCACCTTTCCTCAACGTATATGAGAAAGATTCTGATGAGAAATCTTACTACATCTACCGTATGGAGAAAAAAGGAGAAGGAGATCGTATCAAGTTCAAAGCAATGACTGATAACGTAACTGAAGAGTTCACTTCTTCTGAAGAATTCAAAGCTTTCGTTAAAAAGAACATGGAGCTTAGCTTCTTCTATAACAAAGACGACGAGAAGACTTTCTACAAGAACGACTAATCGTTAGCCTGAAAAAAGACAAGAGCCTTCTCCTGATCAATCGGGAGAGGGCTTTTTTTATGGATTAAGCACCGATTAAGCAAGTTCTAAGGAACTTCTAAGGAGGGAAAAACGGCTTCAGCAATTCGATTTTTTTAAGTTTGAATCATTAAAGACAATTGCGAAAGAGTGAAGCCGGAACGGGATGGTTAACTGGTTAAAACAATCTCAAAGCCTGTTCCGGTTTTTTTACGACTCGATTGCGTAAAACATATCGGAGGTACATTGGTTGTTGCCCCGAATCTTCTTCTTAGCACATGGTAAAGGCAGCGAACATTCGCTGCTTTTTCTTTTTCCAATCTTCTCAATGTGCAGTGAACGGGCCGACTGTAGTATCTTGCAGCGAATTTGAAAAAAGCATGAATCGGATTCTGATCATAGAAGATGAAGTGAAGACCGCCAATTCCATTAAGCAGGGGTTGGAGGAACATTCATTTATCACCGAAACGGCGCATGATGGAAATTCCGGATTGCGTTTGGCGCGCAAAGGAAACTATGATCTGATCATTTGCGATGTAATTCTTCCGGGAATTAACGGCAAAGTGATTTGCCGCACACTGCGCGACGAACAAATTCACACTCCGGTTCTTATGCTCACCGCATTGAACTCCGTTACAGATAAACTCGAAGGATTCGATTCCGGAGTTGATGATTATCTTTCAAAGCCGTTTGAGTTCAGAGAGCTGCTGGCTCGTATACGCGCATTGTTGAAACGTCGCCCGGAAATTGTGCAGATTGCAACTACTATTAAGTGCGGAGATCTGGAGTTGAACCTGGATACACGCAAAGCTTTACGCGCAGGAAGAACAATTGACCTTACAGTGAAAGAGTTTTCTTTGCTTGAGTATTTCATGCAACACCGTAACAGAGTAATTCCCAAGACTGAACTTGCGGAACGCGTGTGGGGAATTGACTTCGATACGGGAACGAACGTGATTGAAGTTTACATCAACTACCTTCGGAAAAAACTCGAAGCGAATAACGCATCCCGTCTGATACACACCGAATTCGGAATGGGTTATATTCTGAAAGATCAGGCATGAATATCAGGACACGACTTACGTTGCAGTTTGCCGGTATCGTTGCGGTAATCGTTCTGCTCTCGCATATCAGTATTTACTATTTTTCTTCTCAGTACCGTTCTACGCAATTTCAGACGCGTCTTCGCGAAAAAGCCAATACAACGGCAGATTTGCTGATCAATGTTGACGACATCAGTGCAGAGCTGTTGCGCATTATCGACAGAAATAAAAAAGATTTATTGTTTCAGGAGAATGTGAAAGTGTACAATTTCAGGAATCAGGTTTTGTATACTAACAACAGTAAAGATGATTTCGGCTCCGATCCGGAATTCCTGAATAAAGTCCGCTCAACAGGAGAACAGATTCTCGTGAAAGACCAGGTCGAATTGGTAGCTGTTCTTTATAACGATGATTACAACAAGTATGTAATCACCGCGAGTGCAATAGATACATATGGTTTGCGTAAGCTTGGCAACCTGATGGAAATTCTTATTGCTTCTTTTATTCTCATCATGATTATCGTTATTGTTTCGGGTTGGATTTATGCAGGACGTGCGCTTCGACCGATCAGCAAGATGGTGAATAAAGTGAATGATATTTCTGCAAGCAATCTCGATGTGCGACTTGATCAAGGTAACAGCAAAGATGAAATTTCACGATTGGCGGGAACATTCAATAAAATGCTGGATCGTATTGAAGCTTCATTCCGCATGCAGAAAATGTTCGTTGCAAATGCATCGCATGAAATAAAGAATCCGCTTACAGTAATTACGTCGCAAGTGGAAGTGGCGTTGCTTCGTGAAAGAACATCTGAAGAATACAAGAACACGCTGACTTCCGTACTGGAAGATGTCCGCAGGCTGAATCGTTTTTCTAAGCGGTTGTTGGATTTGGCAAGAATTGATGCTGATGCGTTGAATGCGGAATTTGTTCCGCTGCGCATTGATGAGTTGATCTGGAAGTGTCTTGAAGATATGCGACGGAATCATCCGGAGTACGTTCTGAATTTTGTTCCTGAACTACCTGAAGCGGAGGAGAAGTTGATTGTGAACGGAAGCGCTGATTTGCTTACGATTGCTCTCGTAAATATCATTGATAACGGGTGCAAATTCAGTCCGGATCATAAAGTCACACTTTCTCTCAGTGCAGATGCAACAGGATGTTATTTCTCTTGCTCCGATAACGGCTCAGGAATTCCTCAAGACGAGCTGCCGATGATTTTTGAACCGTTTTACAGAGGAAAAACCACTATTGGCGTTCCGGGTCACGGCATTGGATTGTCGCTCGTACATCGTATTGTAAACTTACACGGGGGAACAATTAAAATTGAATCACCGCAGGGAAGCGGAACGATCGTGAAGGTATTTGTTCCGAATGCAAATTGAGTAGTGATAGCAGCAGAAGACTCAGAGAAACGCAGATGATTTTGACGGATAAAGAATCCGTGTAATCAGCGCAATCTGTGCCTAACCATAATCGTATTAGAAATGAAAAAGCCCTCCTGAAATTTTCAAGAGGGCTTTTGTATGTAAGGTCATGAATTATTTTCCGGTGAAAGCAGGCTTGCGTTTTTCCATGAATGCGCCAGTACCTTCTGAGAAATCTTCCGTGCCGCAGCAGCGACCGAAGGAATCCACTTCGTATTGATAACCATCAACGCCGTCGGCGTAGTGTGCGTCCACGCACTTCACAATTTCAGCAACAGCGAACGGTGCTTTGGTGAAAATGCGGTTCAGAATTTCCTGGCACTTCGGAATCAATTCTTCCGGCTTCACGAGGTAATTGCACAAACCAACACGGTACGCATCGGCTGCATTTACAATATCGCCAGTCATGAGCAATTCAGTTGCGCGACCGCGGCCGATGTGCATGGTGAGACGTTGTGTTCCGCCGTATCCCGGGATCAATCCGAGGCTAACTTCAGGCTGACCGAATTTTGCATTTTCAGAAGCAATGCGCATGTGACACGCCATTGCTAATTCGCAACCACCGCCAAGTGCAAATCCGTTAACGGCAGCAATAACAGGCTTAGGACAAAGTTCAATCATTTTGAAAATTGCCTGTCCGCTAGCTGCAAACGCTTTTCCGCCTTCCGCACTTAATCCTGCGAATTCGGAAATATCCGCACCGGCAACAAATGATTTTGGTCCTGCACCGGTTACAATAACGCCTTTAATATCATTGTTTGCAACAACATGTTCGAATGCTGCTTTGATTTCACGAAGCGTTTCCTGATTCAACGCATTCAGTTTGTCCGGACGATTGATAGTTATCGTGTAAATTCCGCCTTCGAGCGTTGCGAGAAGATTTTTGAATTCCATCGGTATTGTTACGTTTCCTTGTTTTTGAGTTAATGTCGCTTCCACCTGTTCTGTTTTAATGGCGCTAAAGGTAATTACAGAACGTAGTTTGAATGAGTAAAATTCATCAGTTTTTCCCCCGAATGATTAACAATTACGACAAAAAGGGGGAGTATGTCGATGAGATGCAATGGTATACTGCCAATTGCAGGCATCCTGAAGTAAACTGATGCTAAATAAAGGCTAAAATCTCGGGTGAACTTCCGTGCGAAGGCTCCACAATCACCGTTGCGAAATCTTGCGCGCCATCAGAAAGTTTGTGATCTCAGCCGTGAATGCGTCCAGATCGATTGCTGAACGTTTCATGTAGTCTGCAATTTTTTTTAAATCGCTTTCCTGATGTTTGTTGCTGTTAAGTAGTCCGGATACCCCGAGAATATTTGCAACAGGTTGTCGCACGCGGTGCGAAGTGATGAACAACATCTGTTCCAGATCTTCGAGATATTGCTTACGCTCGGCTTCTGCTTTTTTCTTTTCGGTAATATCTACCGATAGAATAAATAAACCTTCGGGCACGGGCTCAATGCGAAATTCGAAGTGTCCTACTGATCCATCCTGATACATGAATTCGCTCTCGATATTCTTGGTCATACGAGTAGACATGCACATTTCCAATTCATTGAACAACTCCGTATGT
>JBJOKQ010000013.1:0-30867 GCA_046046005.1 Bacteroidota bacterium
TTGCCTCATCGCATCTCGATCTGTACACCAATAAGCAACTGCGATTGATGATCACCAACAAGGAAGGTAAAGACGTTGGCGCCATTGATCTCTTCGATTACGATCCGCAACATCAGCGCGCCGGAATCGGAATTCTGATTGCAAGTCCGGAAGATCGCGGTAAAGGTTACGCTTCCGAAGCATTAACTGTTCTCATTCAATATTGCTTTCATCAGTTGCATCTGCATCAGTTGTATTGCACGGTAACTGTTGACAACGAAGACAGCATTTTGCTCTTCCAGAAAAACAAGTTCACCATCACCGGTATCCGCAAAGAATGGATTCGTGTAGGCGATACTTTCGTTGATGAATATCTCATGCAATTGATTCGTAAGGGTCACTAATTATCACCTCAAAAAAATCCTCTATGTTATTTGTTTGGCGCGGAATCGGTATTGTCGTTCCGATTATTTTCTTCATTTGCGGTTGGATCGTTTCTTATTTCTACGATGATACGCGCCTTGGCAATCCGTCATTCATCGGATGGACATGCTTTTATACAGGAATCGTTTTGCTCTTCCCCGGACTCATCAATCTTGCTCCTGCAGACGAAGGTGAAGTGAAAAGGAAACACGATTTTTTCTTTATTCCGGTTATCATCTGGGCTGTACTTTTACTGATTGGTTCTGCAGTAATTCTCTTCACACGCGATTCAGAACCTGAAGAGAATACGGTTACAGAAACGGAAACTGTGACAGAAGAGACAGTCGTTGCGCGTACACTCAATTACATGAATTCGTCAGATGACACTATTGAATTCGTCGTTGCCGATGCAGACGGATTGATTGAAAGAAAATATGTTGAACCGCACATATGGGAAAGCATGGAGCTGTTTCCGGGCGAATATCTATTTGCAACATTCGATCCTGAAGGAAACACATTACAAATCTTCCCGGATAAAAAATATGCAAAAGACAGACAGCGTTACGCTGTGCGTAAGGATAAAGAAGGTGAATTCTATCTGAGAATTTTCAATCCTGTTACTGAAAGCATTTACGATTACGACGAAGCGTGGATCATGCTTGACAGTCAACGGACTTTGATGCAGATTGACGTAACTCCGATTTGCGGTAAAACGCTCAGCGAAGAATTGATCAAATCCGTTGATTGGTTAGCGCAATTGGACACGGTATATGATGCTCAGGACATGATTGAACCGAGTTCCGGCGGAACGAAAAATAACCCGGTAACGATGGTTCAGCCTGGCAGCGACATTCCAACCAAAGTGAGAAAAGGTGAACGTGTGCTCATGCTCATGTCTGTGCCAGTGGAGCGCAAAATTACCGATGAGTATATCGAAGGCCGTATGAAGTCAACTTACCTTTCGGAAGAGTAATCGGTTTTCCTCGCTGCAGGTGCAACATTCGGTATGATGTTCACCTGTTTCGCGTATTTTTGGACTATGCGTTTTTCCTCCAAACGAATTACGGTTTATGGCATATTCTGCGCACTTATCTGCATGTCCGCGTTGTTTTCCTGCGGACCGGATAATAACGCAGTTGCGGAAGCCGTGAAATCGCCTTGGAGAAATCACAGTGACTCTGCGCATTATGTGGGAATGGATCAATGCAGATCCTGTCACGAAAATATTTATCAGACTTTCATTCAAACGGGAATGGGCAAGTCGTTCGATTCTGCAACGATGACAAAATCCGTAGCACGTTTCGGGAACGACGCACGTTTCTACGATGATCACCGCAACATGTGGTATGAAAGTTACTTCCGTGATTCCGCAATGTACATTCACGAATTCAGAATTGATGGTCGCGATACATTGTACAACCGCGTGGAGAAAGTGGATTACATCGTTGGTTCAGGACAGCATACCAATTCACACATGTACAGCGTAAACGGTTATCTGTTTCAGATGCCGATGACGTACTATGCGCAGAAAGGGAAATGGGATTTACCGCCGGGATTCGAAGGCGGTTTCAATTCACGATTCACACGCAACATCGGTTTGGAGTGCATGAGTTGTCACAACTCGCTTCCGGATTTTGTACAGGGTTCCGAGAACAAATACAACTCAATTCCTAACGGAATCGGTTGTGAACGATGTCACGGCCCGGGTTCTATTCACGTAGCGGAAAAACTTGCGGGCAATGTAGTCGATACATCGAAGTACATCGATTATTCCATTGTGAATCCGGGAAAGCTTTCACCTGAATTGCAGTTCGATGTTTGTCAGCGTTGTCATTTGCAAGGAAACGCTGTATTAAAACCGGAGAAATCATTTTTCGATTTTCGTCCGGGAATGGAACTGAATTCCGTGATGACGGTTTTCATGCCGAAGTATAAAGGCGCGGAAGATCAATTCATCATGGCTTCTCACGCGGAGCGATTGAAAATGAGTCAGTGTTTTATTCAGACGGAAAACCGCAGAGAAGACAATTCCGATTCACTGCGTCCGTACAAAAACGCGTTGACCTGCGTGACGTGTCACAACCCGCATGTGAGTGTGAAAGCAACAGGAGATTCTACATTCAATGCGGCATGCATGTCGTGTCACGGCACGGGTAAAAGCAAACTTGCGGACTGCAAGGAATCCGAGGCGTTGAGAACGGCCGAGAATAACAATTGCGTTTCCTGTCACATGCCGCGTACAGGTTCCATTGATATTCCGCACGTTACGGTTCACGATCACCGAATTGCTGTACACTCGAAAGACACAGTGAAAGCTGCCAATGATATTGCCGTATTCCTTGGACTTTATGCCGTGAATGAAAAGAATCCTGCGCGTTCCATTGTTGCAAAAGCTTATCTGCAACAATATGAGAAGTTCGATCACGATCCGGTAATGCTGGATTCCGCAATTGCGTACATCGACACCAAGAGTTCTGCGGAAGTGAGAAATAATTTTTCTCTTCTCGTGCATTACTATTTTCTGCGTGGCGACAATAACTCCATGATTGATCTCGTGAATCGAGAATCCGTGAAGTGGTTGCGGGATACATTGCTCACTCATCGCACATTTGATAACGGAGATGCATGGACTGCTTACAGAATCGGAGAAGCGTTCTTCAACACCGGCAATATGGTGAGTGCGGAAACGTATTATTCCATCGCAACATCACTGGCTCCGTTTCATCCTGATTTCAGAGCGAAATACGCATTGGCTTTGGCATCACAACAAAAACTGCAAAGTGCCATTCAGGAATACGGCAAAGTACTCGAGCAATATCCTTTGCATATGTCATCGCTTACGAGTCTCGGTTATTTGTGGCTGAGTTCCGGTAATTCAACACAAGCAGAGAAATTGTATACAGATGCTCTGAAAAACGACCCGGATGATCAGACAGCTTTAATGAATACAGCCGGCTTGTATATCTTCAGAAAAGATTACAATGAAGCTTTGGTTTATGTGAATAAGGTTTTGGTGGTCAATCCCGCGAGCGTACAGGCAAATCAACTGCGTGGACAATTACAAACCATGATCAGAACAGGAAACTGATTTTATGAAGAAGTGGAAAAAAATATCTCTGATTGTCATCCTGATATTGATGATTCCTGCAGCTATTGGCGGATATTGGTTCTGGAAAATTTATTATAAACCCGGAACGCATCAAGGAGATGACAAAGGAATTTTCTTTGTGCATACGGGCACAACGTATGAGCAGTTGGTGGATGATCTGGAAGCGAAGAAGATTATTGACAATCGCAAGGATTTTGAGTGGACAGCAAAGCTGAAGAAGTTTGAAAATCCCAAGCCGGGTCGTTATCGTATACGTGACGGCATGACGTATCGTGAATTGGTGAATATGTTTAAAGCCGGATTGCAAGAGCCCGTAATGATTACATTCAACACGGTTCGCACCAAGCAGGATCTGGCACGACAAGTAGGACGATATCTGGAGTGCGATTCACTTGAACTTGTTACGTTGTTGGAAGATGATTCCTTTGCTGCGAAATACGGATTCAGCGGAGAAACATTTCTTACCATGTTCATTCCGGATTCGTACGAGTTCTATTGGAATACTTCTGCCGATGAATTCTTCACGCGCATGGCGGATGAGTACAAGAAGTTCTGGACAGAAGATCGCAAAGCGAAAGCAAAGGAACTTCGTCTTACACAAAGCGAAATTTCCATTCTCGCTTCAATCGTAGAATCGGAGCAGCGATTGGTTGTGGAAGAACGTAAAGTTGTTGCGGGATTGTATCTCAATCGCATTCGCAAGGGAATGAAACTCGAATCCGATCCGACGGTGATTTACGCCATGGGCGATTTCTCCAAGATGCGTGTGTACTTCGATGATCTCAATTACGATTCGCCTTACAACACTTACAAATATCGCGGCTTGCCTCCGGGGCCGATTCTGCTTCCCGAGAAAGAGAGCATTGATGCGGTTTTGTATCACGACAAGAACGATTACATCTTCATGTGTGCGGAGTACGGCACGAATCGTCACAAGTTCACGGATAATCTTGCAGAGCACGAACGCAACGCGGATAAGTTCAGAGCGGCGTTGAATAAGGCGGGAGTGAAGTAGGGTTTGGGGTTCGGTACTCGGACAATCGGTAAACGGGATTCGTATTTGCAGAGCTTAGAAAACTATTCAGAATAGAATATTTACTCGAGCAGCCAGTTTGTAATAATGATAAAAGTGAGCGCAATGAAACCGTGAATCATTCCGAAGTAGTGCTCACCGGCGATGCATTTTCGTTTTCGTGTATTACTACGTGTTCTGAGCCTTTGCTCTTTTACTGAATCTATTGATAAAACTGCAATGCTGACAAAAGTCTTCAACGATTATTCCATTCAGAAATCCCTCTCTCATATTTTTGAAGCGATCGCTTTCGAGAATTTTGTTTAGCGTTTGCTCCTTTAAGTTACCCAAATTGATATTGGCGTTCTTGTCAAGGCAGCAGGGAACAACAGTTCCGTCTGCATGGATTCCAATATGGTTCGTTGTTCCATGACAACGTCCTTTCGTTCCCTGATTAGGAATAGAGTAGGATGGCCACTCAAAACGCGAATCAAAATTCAGGTAAAGCCGATTCCAGATCTTCTTTGATTTAATCGCTCCGAGTTCTATGTTTCGATTGATCGTAATGTTGAAGTAAGACTCAATTTTTCTAAGTTCTGTTTCGTTGTCAGAGTCGTTGCTTTCCTGATTCCACAGTCGGAAATTGGTGTAGAGTTCAGGTCTAGATTCATGCGCAGCCTTAACGAAATCGAAGATGGGCAGCAGATATGATTCCGGATCTTTATCGGGGAAATTATCTTTGAAAGCCTGCAGAGAAAAATTGATTTGTCGGACACAATTGGAACGCAAGATCAGATCTTTATGTTTTTTGATCAGGATCCCGTTGGTGGTAAGATCCACTAAGGTTTTATACTGTTCACAGATTTCCAGAATTTTCTGCAACTGCGGATGAGCAAGCGGTTCGCCCAAGAGGTGCAGACATATGACTTCAGTCAGAGGAGCTACTTGTTTGAGTATCCCTTCAAATTCCACTACGTCCATGATCTTTTTATCCTTTTCTACAACAGGACAGAATGAACATTGAACATTACAGATGTTGGATATTTCGATGTAAACTTTCTTAAACATCTCCGATCTTGAACTTGATGTGCGGGTATCACTGCACTCTTACGATTTGAGAAGAGTCGGGTACTCTTGCAAAGATACTGTTACTTAAGCTGTGAGCGGACAATCGGGATTCGGTAATTGGGATTCGGGCATTCGGTATATGGCATTCAGGAATGTGTCAGACCGAGTAAGAGTTGACCAATCACGAAGTGACTTGAAATTTCTTTCAAGTACTACTGTATGTTGTTATAGGTGAATTCGAAGCAGAACTCTTTATCTACTTCGCTATAATCAGGTTCTGCGTATTTCTTACTTCAGTTCCTTCAGATAATTGTAGCATGTACGAGCCGGCCGGAATTCCCTGAATATCCAATGTCGCATTCTGACCATTAATACTTGTCCATGTTCTAATGGATCTGCCTTCGATATCCAGTAATTCAATTCTCGCGTTCTGAACATTCGTTTCCCATTGATAAACTACCGATGATGTAGCTGGATTCGGGAAAACGCTGCCCGAAGGAGATTCTGCTTCCTGTATTCCGGAAGTTGATGGAGGTCCGACATAAATCATTACATATTGTCCGTTCGGAAGTTTTTGTACTGCAGGATCTCCGCCTTGCGTAATGTTCGTTGAGTTGTACGGTCCCCAGGCAGTACCGTTTAAACTTGATATCCACCATATCCCTGAAAATCCTGCGCCATAGAAACGCATGTCGTTGCCATTCTCCATAAGATTTCCTGTCCATTGGTGACTTGCATCGGAAGTGATATTTGGGGCTTGTACGAAATTGATTCCATCGTTGGAAGTGGCATGAAATGCTCCATCCTGCGGTGCACCGCGTGGTGCAGTGTAGTGCCAGATTCCACCGTGATAAACAGCGGCCGGATCAATCACCGGTAAAGAATCACTGTCGAATCGCGGATTGGATTCAAAGTAATAATTGATACCGTCAGTTGAAATTGCTGAATACGTATTCACAGAAGTATCAAGCGACATGACGTTATTCGGACCGCACGAAAAGTACATGCGAATCTGACCGCCACCTGTATTTACGATTGTTGGATCGAATGGACGTTTGAAGTTTGATGGCATATTGTAAAAGTTGCAATGCACAGGAGCCGACCACGTAATGCAAGTGTCATATGAAAATTTCACAGCAATACTATCCCAATTCGGTCCGTTGATTGGTGCAGGGAACCATTGGAATGCGCAGATGTAAACTCCGGAGTCGGTAACTGTAATGCTCGGCACACCTGAAGAATCCTGAAATGTTGCAGCAGGATTGAAAGTAGTTCCGTTCGAAGAGTAAGCAATTTTCAAAGCACTGAGCCAAGGTTGACTGTAGACGTTTACTGATACTAAGAATAGTAAACCGAAGATAAATCTGTTCATGGGTTGTTGGGTTATGAATAGCAAGTTATGAAAGAGTCAGAAGCCGAACAACATTTCGTGAGAGGTAATCGATATTGTTAGTTGTTTGGTTGCGGCAAATGTTTTTGCGGCTTGGCGCCGCGCGCTTTTCCTTTTAATAAATGTACATGAAAAGCGCGTGGAGCAGTCATTGCTATTCGTTAGACGATTATTGTTTGAAGGCAGGTTAGATTGCGATTATCTATTGCAAAACTGACCAAGAAATATGCTTCGAATAACGATGTACCGGCTATACTATACTGAACAGAGCCTGCAACCAGGCTCAATCTTCAGTCTGCAAACTTGGTTTATTATACTCAGTTAGGTGAATACACAACTCTACAACAACTTATTGATGATCCTTTATGGAGTTTTAGAATGTATACTCCGGCACTGAGGTTGCATATTGTGAAGTCTATCACAATCTCGCCTCCATTTACCCGATACGCTTCTTTTGGCAATAGCATTTCCCGGCCAGCCAGATCCACGATTGTTATCATGTCCACTTCTGTAAATACGGGTATGTGCAACATGCTTGCAACCGGCACGGGATAGGCATTGGATATTAGCTGCTGATATTGTTCATTTATTCCGCTGATCGTATCCAGAATTATGGTGTCTGAAGCGTTTGTAAATTGCAACACTCCTCCGTCGTTCGTGATTCCGTTTACGTTTTGCAACGATACAATGCAGTTTACTGGATTCTGCAAAGCGTGGTCAACAACAAATGTAAATCTCGCAACTTCACCATATCCCCCAACAGAATCCTGATCAGTTCTTGTAATGGCAAACCAGCCTAGACCTAATGGTTCATTTATTCTGTCGGTGGCAAGCCGAGATGGATTGTACTGTGTCAAAAATGATGCAGGGAAAACTATATCAGCGGTAGAAGCTTCAATTGCTGCGGAATTAAATACTAATTCCCCGGCGATGCCATAGATTTCAGGTAACTGAGCTGTAGTGTCACCGATAAGAATGTGAAAGGTTGCTGTGTCTCCCGGGCCATAAGCGTTTTGATCTGCCACAACATAAAGTGTGTTGACGGATGAAATGCTGTTTATGTTTTGCGATTGTGCGATTTGGTGGATGTTTTGAAAATTAGTTAGAACAGCCATCGTGTCTGCGGCGTTAATAATACCATCTCCGTTGCAATCGATGTGACAGTAATTTTGCCCATTGGTTAAAGTATCCGCCCAATTGAGTGCCCAGTGAGGTGACCAGATCGAAGTGATGGTGTCGCGAGAAATTCCATTCCGGTTGAATGCCAATCCAATGGTGAGAATATCTGTGAGGTCCGCAATAGAATCGTTGTTTGCGTCGCCAGGCCACACAATTGTGGAATCGGTTGGGATGTACGAAAATTCATCTGCTCCAATGTCCGGTGTTGTCACGCTGCGTAACTCATTATCAATATCCACGACAGTTGGATTGATCATGTTGGCGGTCCCCGTATTGTTCAGAAGTACATCATACGAATGCAAATCAGTGCCGGAGTAAAACTGAGGGTAGTGAAAGATTGAATTTGAATCGAGTCCACCTCCTTGAAGCGACGACAAGGGATTTCCTTGCAGACCCGTCGTATAGTAACAATTATAATCGGAATCATATGAACCTCCGACGGGAATTCCGTAGTTGCAATTTAGACAGATCAAAACGTTGTTCTTAATCTCTCCTGAATAGGAAGACGAAGAGCCGTGATAGAATATTTGTGTTCCGGTATTTTGAGATGTATTGTTGCAAAAAATGGTATTGTTGGTGGCGTAGATACCTCCGGAAAAACTTATATATATAGCAGCGTAATAGGTTTGCGTCGCGCTGTATGCATCACGCATGTAAACCATATTGTTATGGAACTGAAGGTTGCCCGCACTCTCTAGTACGACAGGAGAACTGTGCCAGGAGTGAATATTTTCAAAATGAAAATTGTTTTGAAGAACATAAATTGTGTTGCTCGGCAATGTTGTGCAATTTTCTATATGTATGCCTCCGCAAAACGCATGATCAGACGAAAAGTAATTGCCAATAAAGAAACACCTCCTGATGTCGCAAGTTCGAACACAACTCCAATGTTGATCTACAAACTGATTCCCGACAACGTACATTGAATCCGTGGAATAACCCGTTATCACGGATGTGTAAATTCCAAATGAACCGTGGAGAAAGTAATTGTTCTCGAAATAGAGGTGTTTCAGTTGTGTGGCGCTTTCAACACGGACAATACTCATGGAATTTGTGTCGTTGAAAACTTCCGGCGTCTCAAGATGGCATGAACGTATGTGCACATTGCGGACTTCGTTTTTTATCCATACCAATGTCCCCAAAAGTGTATCAGATTTCCTTAACGTAACTCCGCTTAAAGTAATATACTGCGCACTGTCGAAGCTCACCAGGTAATTGGTAGACACTCCGAGCGATGTATCCGTAATCACCACCTGAGTGGAATCTGGAAGTCCGGATGTATATTCAACCAACGAGGCACTACCTACCCCGGGGATCGCTTTGAACTCAATTTTTTCATTGTAAGTTCCCGGGGAGATGATCATGGTTACAGGACCAGATACTCCGTATAAAACAAGTGAATCCACCGATTCTTTAATAGTGCTGAAGTCAGATGAAGCACCACCAATGGTATATATACCGTTGTAAGTTTGCGATTCGACCGAACCACAAACCATGACTAATATCAAAAGTGTCAGCAGTTGCTTCATAGTTCGCGTGTGTTAAAAGGTAATTGAATGTTATTTAGATAAATCCAATGTAATAATAGTTCGACGCACTGAAAAGTCTTAACGTTTTGCAGATTTACCTCGCCGCCTTTTAATGCACTTGAGAATCTACTTACACGAAAGTTAATTAAAAGAGCGGAAGGTGAAGCAGACCTTACTGCCGGTCGGCGAAAATTAACGTCTGCGCTTGCACCGTGCGGCGCATGAGGCAAATGTGCTGTTTGTGGCTGGCATACTTCAGTGCTTATGGATAAAGTCATTCAACATGGATTGCCCTGCATCAGATTCCCAAAATGAGTTTTCATTTCGTTCAAGTTCTTGAATGATTATTTCTTGTTGCTTTGGAGATGGACGTTGACGATTATCTACAACTTTAATTCTGTTCATTAGAAAGTTCCCGATGAAGTCATCCTTTAAGAATTGCGGAACCTTGATAGTATTCGGGGTGAAGCTGATCTTCACATCAGAAGAAGAATTCGGTACTCCTTTAACGACACTCCAAAAAATAAATCGTAGAAATTTTACATATATGGCAATTGTATCTTTCTGCTCATTTGCAATAATCGTCGCGTCAATTATTCTTGACATATATAAATCCACATCAATTGAATCGGTGTTATGATAACTGAGTCGATCAGTAAAAAACAAATTAAGGTCATTGTAAGTGCGTGGGTAAACTGAACTGCGGAGAAAATTACGCCATTCAATTTCAACTTCCTTTAAGAATTCGAATTCCTTCACGGATGAAATATCCTTGTGTGTCATCTGCTCATAGAGAACTCGCCACAATATTGAAATAGTGAAATAGGCGAGGTTCTCATCATAGTTGAAAGAAGTCTTGTCTTTTCCGAGATAAGGATAGAAAATGTTGGAAGCAAACCATCCTTCTCTTTTACTAAATTCCTGTTCTGCTTGATGTGACAATAGATAAGGCTTCGGACCATCTTGAAGTCTTAGATTTGGCTTTTCGAAACTTCGAAAATATTTTCCGCCTGTTTCCTTAAAATAATCAAATGCGAATTTTGGTATAATATGACTTTGCCGTAAATCTGACTCAATCCCCAATAATGCACAATTACCTTTCATGTCTAACTGCTTGCCACTAACGTTTTGCGGATTGGCGCCGTGCGCTTTTCCTTCTAATAAATATACGTGAAAAGCGCGTGGCGCCAATGCGCTGTTCATGATCGTTACATAACTACACCGAGATCTACGAAAATGAGGGAGCCTATCTTCACAGGATACATTTAACCACGGTTAAGAAATGGGACGACATCAAGCGTAAAACATCTATAAAACATCACGAACGAGTGAATGTCTGATAAGTCGCAATGTGTTCCTCTTTCCTCTGTAAATCAAACCGTTACATTGCCGTTAAATTCACTATTTTTGACGTCTATTTTCACCCTATGTACCAAATCAAATTCGGCACCGACGGTTGGCGTGCCATCATCGCAAAAGAATTCACTGTTGAGAACGTTGCTCGTGTAACAGAAGGAACTGCAAAATGGTTAAAGACCAACGGAAATTCGATGTCTGTTGTAATCGGACACGATTGCCGCTTTGCCGGTGAACTCTTTGCTGAAACTACCGCTAAGGCTTTCTGCAATGCAGGAATCAAAGTATACATCGCGAAGGATTTCGTAAGCACTCCGATGGTTTCTCTCGGCGCTCGCAATTACGGCGCAGATCTCGGAATCGTTCTCACGGCAAGTCATAATCCGCCCGCATACAACGGTTACAAACTGAAAGCAGGTTACGGTGGACCATTGAGCCCTGAAGCCATTGCTGAAATTGAACCGCTCATTCCGGATACTTCTTCAACTCCGCTTGATAGTCTTAAACTCGAAGACTTCGAGAAAAAAGGTTTGCTCGTTTGGGTGAATCTCGAAGATGAATACGTGGCGCACGTTGAGAAGAATTTCGATCTCGATGCAATTCGTAATTCAAGATTGAATCTCGCTTACGATGCAATGTACGGTGCCGGACAAAATGTAATTCGCCGTTTGTTTCCTGATGCAACACTATTGCATTGCGATTACAATCCTTCATTCGACGGACAAGCACCTGAACCGATTCTTCGTAATCTTCAGGAATTCTCTGATGTGATTCGCATTTCCGGTGATATCGACTGCGGTCTCGCAACTGATGGTGATGCCGATCGTATCGGACTCTTCGATAACGAAGGCAAGTTTGTGGATTCACATCACATTATTCTTCTGCTCATTCACTATCTCGTAAAATACAAGAAGATGAATGGAAAAGTGTGCACGGCATTCAGCACAACGGTAAAAATCAAAAACATGTGCCGTCACTACAATCTCGATCTTGAAACGGTGAAAATCGGATTCAAGTACATCGCAGGAATCATGGTGAAGGAAGATGTTTTGCTGGGCGGTGAAGAAAGCGGCGGTATCGCAATCAAAGGACACATTCCTGAGCGCGACGGAATCTGGATGGGTCTTGTCATCTGGGAATTCATGGCCAAGAGCGGAAAGACATTGAAAGAACTGATTCAGGAAGTGTATGATATCACAGGTCCTTTCGCTTTCGAGCGCATTGATCTTCATCTTGATGAAGCAGTAAAGAATCGCGTGATCGACGAAGTGAAATCAGGTAAACTGAAATCATTCGGCAAATACAACATTCAGCGTCTCGAAGATCTTGATGGCTGGAAGTTTTTCCTTAACGATGAAACATGGGTGATGATTCGCGCAAGCGGAACGGAACCTGTATTGCGCACGTACGCGGAAGCGGCAAGTCGTGAAGAAGCTTTCTCAATTCTGGAAGCCACACGTAAAACATTGTTGGGAGCATAGACTGAAGCGGGGAAAGCTTCTGTTGAGTGATCGGAATATTCACATCTAATCTTACGTTCATGCGTTTGAATACATGCCGATTCATTTTGTTCACACTTTTCTTATTGGTGAATGGCCATGCTTTCTCAGCGCCACTCGCGGCCGGATGGATTACACCATCTGAAGTTACGCCCTTCAACAAAGCGGAGCTCGGATTTAATCTTCCTGCATTTGCAGAAAAAGGTGTTGAGGAATTTCTGCAACACAAAAAAGGATTGAATCCTTACGATCCGCAACAGATCAATGCCATTGCAACATTCAGAAGCGGTTCTGTGTCGTATTCAGTTCCCGCTTTCTATTACGAAGAATATTCCCGTGATCGCGCTTCCATTCGCGCAGTGTTTCATTCTTGCCCGGAAGCAAAATGGAACAAAGAAGAAACGACATACAGATGGCGCGTTCGATTTGCTCCTCCGACAGAAGGTACGTGGTACGTAACGGTAGAAGTAGAAATTCCGCAAATCACAAAATTCAGTTACAAGTCGGAACAGTTGACATTGGTTTGCAAAGGGAAAACAGAGAACAAAGGTTTTCTCGAAATCGGAAATGACAAGCGACATTTCAGATACAGCGGAACGAAGGAATCATTTTTCATGATCGGTCAGGATATTGCGTGGCCGGATGGAAGCAGATTTCGCGGTGGAGAGAATCCGGAGTATCCACTACTGGCTGCAGGTGGATATTTGGATATTCACGATTGGACTCGGAATCTTGCAGCGAACGGAGGAAACACAATACGCGTTGTGAATGTTCCTTGGTCGTATGAATTGGAGTGGGACACTGTTGGTGTTTATCGCATGGAACGCGCATGGGAATTGGATCAGTTATTTTCCGTTTGTGAATCTTCCGGAGTGAAGATGGTGTTCTGTCTGGAACACGGCACGTATGGGATTCCACCTCAGAATGAAGAACATCTGGACTGGAGGAAACATCCGTATAATAAGTTTATTCCGGGAGTTGATATGCCCGAAGATTGGTTGACAAACAAAGAGGCAATCCATGCATATCAGAACAAGTTGCGCTACTTCATTGCCCGTTGGGGATATTCAACAAGTCTGGGAGTGTTGCAATTCATTAGTGAAATGGACTTGTGGAATTTAAGAAAAGATAAACCGGGTAATATGGATCTTAACGGTAACCGTGATGCCCAAACGAAGTTCATGTCGTGGCACGATCAGATGTCCTACTTCGTGAAGAACAGAATGCCGTGGCGAACAATTTTAACGTCATCATCTTACGGCGGACCACCTCGCGATTATCCCGCCAACGTTTATTCTCTACCGTCGATTGATGTTGTTTGCCCGCGACACTCATACAGCACGCAACGTCATGATAACTTACGTCGTTGGAAAGAAATTCATTCGTATTCCCGTTTTGAAAGAGGCGTCGGTGATTTATATCCGAACAAACCTGTGATTTTTGATGAAACCGGTTTCGGTACACTCGTAGCGGATCCGAATGATATCGATGGATTTAATGACGTCACGTATCATAACACAATTTGGGCTACTTCATTCATGGGCACGGCCGGCAGCGGATTGTATTGGTGGCAGTGGAACCGCAGTGATTATCGAGAAGCAAATTTCCCGGCGCTGGCGGCATTCTTCAAGGATGTTGACTTCGAGAAAATTCATTTTGTGAATGCCGGTCATTGGGAAGATTCAGGAAAGCCATCCAAGGTTTCGATCGAAACTTTTTACATTGCAAGCGATGATGAGTTTCACTCGCACGCAATCGGTTGGGTTCACAACGCTTCGTATTGGTGGGGAAATATTTCCCAAGCATTTAAAGATCGCAACGGAAAATCGACTGCGATCAATTCCAGAACCGGTGATGATGTGGCAATCACCGAACCACGCGAATTGAAACCCGGAACTCAATTTCAAGTGCGTGGACTTGCTTCAAGATCGACATACACGATTACATACTTCTCAACTCGTGAGGCCGGAAAAACGTGGAGTGGAGGAGAAGTGAAGACAAATCTTTTCGGTGTTGCAACTATTGATTGGAAACCCGGCGCAGCGGATTATGCATACAAACTGCAACGTAAGTTTGAGATGACCGGGGATGGAATGTATTGATCCGCGTAGCACGGAGGTGCTTTAAAAATAACCACGCTTCGACACGCTCAGCGCAGGCTCCGACACGGAGTACCTTAAAAACGATCCGCGCCAATCTGTATTTTCCGTAAAATCCGTGTACTATCAAATCCGCGTACTATCTCAATTCAGTTTCCAGCTCACCTCCGGCATCACACTCTGCAGATCCTCCAGAAACGCTTTGTCAGCTTTCACACGCGTTTTTCTGGACGGCAATTCCACTTTAATATTTTCCGCTACATCGAATACTGAGAAACGCAATTGCGTTTTTCCTTCATGACGTTTCACCACTTCCTGAATCTTTGCAATGCTGTCATCGGAAATGGATGAAAGCGGAATTTGTAAGCTGCACGTTTTGATTTTATCTCCAAGTTCGGATAGCAGTTCCATGCCGCTTACTTTGAATTCCAACTGATCCGGCATTCCGTAACGCGGTTGCACTTTGCCACGCACTAATACAAATCGAGGCTGATCGAAGTTGTTCAGAAACTTTCCGAACTCAATGAAATCTTTTCCGAACAACGGAAACTCATGCGAGTCGTTGTAATCTTCCAGGACAAATATTCCGAACTCTTTTCCTGTTTTAGTCAAACGTTTTTGTCCGCTTGTCATCATACCTCCGATGATCATATCTGATCCGTTGTATTTGGAAAGATCTTTCAGATCGGAGAGTTTGTGCTTCGAGAAAACCTCCATCTCGATCTTGTATGTATCCAACGGATGTCCCGAAATGTAAATGCCGATCACTTCACGCTCCGCTTTCAGCTTCGGAAGAATTCCCCATTCCTCTACTTGCGGAATCTTCGGTTCCGGAACCTGAGTTGCTTCGTCTACAACTTCATCAAACAGACTGATGGAAGTATTGTCGGAAGCACCTTGACAAGCTTGTCCGTATTTCAGAAGTTTATCAAGGAACGTAGTTGGAGAATTCGGATCGCCTTCTGCTGCAAGGAAAGTAGCGCGATGCATTCCTGCGAATGAATCAAAGGCTCCTGCGAAAATCAGATTTTCAAATGTCTTCTTGTTAGCAGCACGCAGATTGACTCTTCTTACTAAGTCAAACACATCTTTGAATGGTCCGTTCTGTTTGCGCTCAGAAATAATTGCATCAGCTGCAGATTCACCAACACCTTTAATCGCGCCCATACCGAAACGGATTTGTCCACTCTTGTTAACGCTGAATTTAATTTCGGATTCATTCACGTCAGGACCCAATACCGGAATTCCTGCACGCTTCGATTCTTCCATGAAGAACGTAATCTTGTCAATGTTGCCAAGGTTGTGCGTGAGTACACTCGCCATGTATTCCGCTGCGTAATGCGCTTTCAGATACGCGGTGTGATATGCAACGTAAGCGTAACAAGTCGAGTGTGATTTGTTGAATGCATACTGCGCAAATGCTTCCCAGTCGGTCCACACTTTTTCGCAGGTCTTCACATCAAGTCCTTTCTTCTCTATTCCTTCCAGGAACTTGCCTTTCATTTTGTCCAGCGTGGCCTTGTCTTTTTTACCCATCGCTTTACGCAGTACGTCGGCATCACCTTTCGAGAATCCGGCAAGCTTCTGCGAGAGCAACATTACTTGCTCCTGATAAACTGTGATGCCGTATGTATCTTCAAGATACTCGCGCATCTCCGGCAAATCGTATGTAATCGGTTCTCGACCGTGTTTACGCGCAATAAAGTTTGGTATGTATTCGAGCGGACCCGGGCGATACAGTGCGTTCATCGCAATGAGATCCTCGAATTTATCAGGCTTCAATGAAATCAAATGTTTCTGCATTCCGGGAGATTCAAACTGGAATGTTCCGTTTGTTTCACCGCGCTGATACAACTCAAAAGTTTTCTTGTCGTCGAGCGGAAGAGTATCCAGATCAATCTTCACGCCGTGATTTTCTTCAATCATCAACAACGCATCACGTAAAATGGTGAGCGTTTTCAATCCAAGAAAGTCCATCTTGATAACGCCGGCATCTTCAATTACTTTTCCGTCAAACTGCGTTACGTAAAGATTCGAATCTTTTGACGTAGCAACCGGAATGATGTCCGTCAAATCCTGTGGCGCAATGATGATACCCGCAGCGTGAATTCCAGTCCCGCGAACAGAACCTTCCAGTACCAGCGCTTCTTTGATCACGTTCGCCTGAAGATCGTTGCCCTGATAAATCTGACGCAACTTCTTCACATTCTCCAATTCTTCTCCGCCCAAACCTTCTTTGTCTTTGAGCGATTTTTCTCCGTCAATCGGCGCGTTGATCACACGATCCAATTCAATTCCCGGTTTTTCAGGTACAAGCTTTGCCAATCCGTTGGCCTGGTCGAGTGGTAAATCCAATACACGCGCAACGTCTTTGATCGACATCTTCGCGGCCATTGTGCCGTAGGTAACAATCTGCGCAACCTGATTCTTTCCGTATTTCTCTACAACGTAGTCAATCACTTTCTGTCGGCCTTCATCATCAAAGTCCGTATCGATATCGGGCATTGACTTACGATCCGGATTGAGGAATCGCTCGAAAAGCAAATTGTATTTTATCGGATCAATGTTGGTTATTCCGATGCAATACGCTACTGCAGATCCTGCAGCAGAACCACGACCGGGACCCACGAATACACCGATGTCTTTACCGTGGTTGATGAAATCCTGCACGATGAGAAAGTATCCGGCAAATCCCATGGACTTGATCGTGAAGAGTTCGAAGTTCAATCGCTCTTCAACTTCCTGTGAGATTTCAATGTAGCGTTTCTTCGCACCTTCAAAAGTGATGTGCTTCAGGTATTCATCCTGATCCACAAATCCTGTTGGAATTTTAAAGTGCGGAAGAAGGATATCACGTTTCAACTTCAGCATCTCCACTTTGTCAACGATTTCGTTGGTGTTGTCGATCGCTTGCGGAACATCGGAGAACAGCTCCGTCATTTCCTGAGTGGTTTTGAAATAGAACTGATCGTTCCAAAATGCAAAACGCTTTCCCTTCATCGACGTTTCATCGTCGAAGTCTTTTGCAGTTGGCGTGCTTTGCTTTTCTCCTGTGTTGATGCAAAGCAAAATATCGTGCGCATTTGCATCTTCTTCGTTCACGTAGTGAGAATCGTTGGATGCTATGACTTTCACATTGTATTTCACCGCCCATTTCAGAAGCACTTCATTAACGGTATTCTGTTCAGGAATGTCATGACGCTGCAATTCGATATAGTAGTCTTCACCGAAAAGATCCAGCCACCATTTGAATTCTTTCTCACCTTCTGCTTCACCTTTTCTGAGAATGGTGCGCGGTACAGAAGCTGCGAGACAACATGTGGTTGCGATCAAACCTTCATGATGTTTCAGAATAAGATTCTTGTCGATGCGCGGATATTTTCCGTACATCCCGTACATGTATCCGTAGGAGCAAAGTTTTACCAGATTCTTGTAACCTTCCGCATTCTTCGCTAGGAAAAGCTGATGATAACGTACATCTCGTTCTTCACGTGTGAATTTATTCTTTTCCATATTGTCAACGAGATAGAACTCGCAACCGACAATAGGTTTGATTTTATTGGGATTATCAGGCGTATTGTATTTTGACGCTTCCGCTACAAATTTGAAGGCCCCGAACATATTGCCGTGATCGGTAATAGCGATGCCCCGCATATTGTCGCCAACTGCTTTCTTATACAGATCGGAAATCGGTGCAGCTCCGTCGAGAAGAGAGAACTGTGTATGTACGTGAAGGTGATTGAAAATCATTGTATTCGTTGTATTCAGATTTGAAGTCAGTAGATACTTGCGGATAATCGTGCCCGCCGGATCAAACTGTACTGCAATAAAGTTTTACAGGTAAATATTCTGTTTTAAAATTACGGAAAGCTGAATGGAGACTGAAAGTCGAAGCTCCCTGAATTTTGAACATTTTACCACGAAAGAAAACAAAAAAAAGGAGCCGAAGCTCCTTTCTATCAAAGAGTTTTACCGATTACTCTTTGAATGATTCTGCAATCTTTTCAAATTTTTTCTCGCATTGAAACTTCATTGAAAGCGGAGCTTGGCACGTTATGCGGTAAAGACCATCTTTCCCTTGCACGTAAGCCACATAATAGTAATACTGCAACTCGGAGTACTTGTCTTTCGCTGAGAATGATATTACTCTTGCTTCAAGTTCATTGATCTTTTTAGGAGATAATTTCTGTATTTCAGTAAATGAGGAAAATCTTAAGCGCATAATCGTTATACTCTGTTCACTGTAAAAATCCAGCATGGAAGCAGGTTTGTCCTTCGCCTTGGCGTATATAGAGTCCCACCGGAACAATGGTTCGCTGTGAACCGTAATGGACTGAGTTCCGTCTTTAGAAGTGAATTCAAGTTCAGCGGTTGGATTCACTTCTGTAGCCACAAAGTCATCTCCCGTTTCAAGCGTCATGGACGGCGGGCTGACAATATCAATTTCTCCGGATAGCTCCTTGAATGATGCAATCATCGCATCCATATCGGCCTGATACTTCGGCTTGTCTTTCTCAAAAGTCCATGTCATTATCATGTACAAATTCAAACGCCCTTCAACAAATGCAGCTGTAAATCCCATTTCTCCGTCTATTCCTTCCTGAGTTCCTGCAACATCATAAACTATTGCTTCTGATGATTGTGTCTTTATGGATCGCTTTGGTCCTTGTGTATGTGTCGTCATTGTGGCATTTATACTTTCTATTTGAGAAAGGGAATAGTTCTCCAGAATTGATTTGGAGGTATCGTATTCGCCCAGTTCAATGAAAATATCTTTGAACTCCTGTTTCGATTCGTCAATCACAATGATGTAAACTTCTTTATAGATGTTCTGATATTGCAAAGAGGCTTCATCATTCAGATCGTCACCTTCAGTCAGATAGTTTGGAATCGTCATTTGATAGCGTCCCTTGACGTCAACGATTCTGGATCCTGTTGTGTCTTTGTTACTGTTTTGTGCAAACAGATTAACAGTGAGTAACAGTAACAGGCCGGAAAGTAGAATGTGTTTTTTCATAATAAAAAACCCTGAATCAATGACTCAGGGTATAATTTCAGATTACCGGAATAGACTATTGTTCTTTGAAAGATTCAATCATCTTCGTCATGTCAGCCTCGTATTTGTCTTTCGAACTTTCGAAAGTCCAAGTCATGATCATGTACAGGTTGTCTTTTCCTTCAACGAAAGCAGCTTTGAAGCCCATTTCGCCTTCAATTCCTGCTTGTGTACCTGCTACGTCAGCAACGCGAGCTTCATTTCCGTTGATTTTCTTTTTAGAAAATTCAGTCTTCTTGCTCACTTTTTCCATTGTTTCTTCAATGGATTTCATTTGCGACTCAGCGTAGTTATCAATTGGAGATTTCGCTTCGTCGTATTCGCCGATTTCTTTGAATACATCAATGAAGTCCTGTTTAGGCTCGTCAATAACGATAACGTAAACTTCTTTGTAAATGTTCTGATACTGCAATGATGCTTCATCATTCAAATCGTTACCTTCTGTCAGGTAATCAGGAAGCGACATGGAGTAAAGGCTGTCAACTTTTACTTCGTTGAATTTTACTTCATTTAATTTCGCGATCAGAGAATCAGCAGCAGATGTGTCTCCAGATCCGCCGCAAGATGTCATTGTGAATGACGACAGTGCAATTGCAGTAATTGCCGGGATGAAAAGTTTACGCATGTTGGTTTGGTTAAATTATAAATAGGGTTAGGGCTGTGAAAGTACTCAAGAACGGGCATTCAGCAAAGAAATAGCGGTTGATTTTGCTCACAAGTTGTGGAAATCCGTGTTCCGCAGTTATTTTCTCCGTAGTTGTCGATCAGGGTTTGTATTTTTAGCAGTAGATACATTCTATTTTACCTTGGAAAAGTCAGGCACATACTATCCTCGAATTTCGGCAAATGATCAAACACTTTTAGTTGTTCAGCGTCGTACGGATTTAGCCGGTTTTGAAAAGGTACTTCGGAGATATACAGATTTTGCATGCTGAAGCAATCGTTGAAGTTGCAGATCATTTCCGGAATTGTCCTGCTGGCGGGGTTGATTTCCGTTTTGCTGATGCAAAACAAACCTATTGGAGATTATGGTAACTATTACTACGGAGCACGCTTTGCCCTTGAAGGTGAAAACGTGTGCACTGAAGTTTATGATTCGCGTGCATTTAACTCGCATGTACAAAAAGCCGGTGAAACTGATTTTTTTCTGAATCATTGCACGGTAACTCCGCAAACAATTTTGTTTTTCAGTCCGTTTGCCTCTATCGGAAGTGCGCGCGTATCAAAAACGGTTTTCGCTCTGTTTTCTTTGGCATTTTTTGTTTTCGCTTTCGTCTTGTTCGCAAAGCGATATTTTCCTGATCCGGATTGGAAAGCAGTCGCTATCACTGCTATTGCGATGCTGAGTTTCTATTACAATTTTCAGCAGGGACAGAGTTGGTTGGTAGTTACAGCGTGTTTAATGCTTGCGTTTGCAAAAGCTGATGATGCACCTGTTTTGTCAGGAATTTTATTTGCTGTTGCAATTCTTTTGAAAATCAGTCCGCTCTTTCTCCTTTTCCCTTTCTTCTTACAACGTAAGGTGAAATTGGTTGTTTCCGCTGCTGTTTTCTGGATTCTGATCACAGTAATTTTCGCCTTTACATTCAATGGTGGAATGGAGACGTTGCGTGAATTTTATACGCATTCACTGTTCCGGATTTCCGCAGGTTATTTTTCTGATCCTTATTCTTCTTCATTCCAGAGTTTCATCGTGCTCTTGCGGAAACTCATGGTTGCAGATGAGGTGTTGAATCCTGACGCAATTCTGAATTCAGGTGAAAGATTCGCACAATTCATAAACTTGTTTTTCTCCATCGCATTACTGACGCTGATCGCCGGTGCCTGGAATAAGTCTTCTTCCCTTTTTACTAAAGTGAGAATAATACTCTTGTTCCTGCTGCTGACATCAGGATACTCATCGTCGTATTCATTTGTTGTTTTGCTTCCATTCTTGTTGGTGCGCGATTCAGATCTTTCTCTCGTAAAAGTTATTTTGTACGGTTTAGTTTTTCTCGGTCCGCCTAGAGTTTTTGACGGAACGCATCCTGTTCTCGAGGAATATAAAATGTGGATAATGCTCACACTTTTTATTCTGGAAACACTTCCTCAATTCAGCTTTAAAGTTGTGCGGCGTGAGCAGGGATTCGCAATTGCAACACTCCTGATTTTCTTCATTGGTAAATCATTTAATCGTCCGGAGAATTTACCCTTATCGTATTTTCGTCCTTCTGTTATCAATTCAGATTTCGTAACAGGAGCTTATCTGCACGAAGATCAACTGCATTATGTGGTGAATGAAAGCGGCACTTTTAAAGTGAATCAGGTGAAAATGAAAACTGCATTCAATAGTGCTCAGTGGATCAGTCGCAACAACGAACGGTTTCACCTTCATCACGTGAATGTGGTTATCGTTGCTGAAAGAAATGAGGAACTACTGGTATTGTCAGATTACAGAAGAGGTCCGGGACTTTATCATTTGTACACAATGCCCAAGACAGAATTCGCACGCTTGAAAATAGAATCGGAATGAGAATGCGAATCGGATATGTAATTGTAGTGACGTTCCTTACATGGCTCGTAGCATTTCCGTTGTGTACCAATACGCGAAAGATTGATTCTGAAGATTACGTTATTCGCTTATGCTGGTACAAGAGTTTGCCGGATCAAAAACCGGAACATGTTTACCGCGGAATGATTTGGTGCTTTTCATGGCTGGGCGCGGAGTTGCCGAAAGGTTGTATGAAAGAAGCGATCGTTTCTTCTGATAGTATGCATCTTGAAGTTCACCTTGATAAATTGGGATTCAATAAAGATGCGCTGCAGGCTTTGAAGGTGGTAACCGACAGCATAAGGAATTCGGAAGAGTACAGAACGCAAGGCGAATTGGAATTAGGTAAGTTCATTGCGTTGACGCTGGGAACATCCGAACACTATTATCGAATCACAGGTGTGCCGCGAACCATTGATGAATTCAGAAAGTTGCATGGCATTGATCAAACCGCATGGAATTTCGGTGTGACAAAATCTTCTATTTCGGATGGACATCGTCTTGTGAAATTCTCTCGCGATACATCCTTGTTCAAAGTCGGATTCATAGCGGAAGAAAGTTCGGATTCAATTACAGGAGAGAATTTTCATGCGGAACTGTTTGAATGTTTCGACATCATGCCCAATGGACAATTGCGTTTCGCGATCTACGATGAAAGCGGAAATCTGCTTTCCGGGGCGCCACGTTCGTTGACAGAAGGAGGGAAGCCCGCGAAGTGTTTGTGGTGTCATGAAACATCCATACAAACGTTGTTTATTGATAACATTCCTGTAGCGGGAATGCTGAGCAATGAAGAGTTCCTTTCCATGCGGGATGAAATGCAGGATCGTTTGGTTCGATACAGAGCCACTTTAAATACTGAAATGAATTTCAGCAATCATCCTGAACACACGTTGGGTGAGTTAATCTACATATTTTACATGGAGCCTACATTGCTGTATGTGCAGAATTCATGGCAATTTTCGGAATCGCAAACATTGCAGCGATTAGGGAATTTACATGCCGAACCGTTCAGAGAATTCACTTGGATTGGCAAGGTGTATCACAGATTTAAGATTGATTCTGTGTCCGGTAAAAGTGTACTGGAAATTCCTTTTGATGTGCGCGAAACAGGACGCGAAGTGAATTACTTCAAGGGGAAATAAATCGATTACTTCGCTGTCAATCGCAACCCGATTCCGTAATAGTTTTGCCGGAATCCCGGAGTAACGCGCGGCGACCATTGTAATGATAAATCAGGGCCTACATCGAAGGTGTACAGATGCGCATCTACTGCGGCGTCGATAACCTGCAATAGATAAATTGCACTGAATCCGATTACGCACAAATCACGATAACGTTGATAATCGTTTTTTAAAGCAACAACGGAAGCATCGGAATAGAGCGGAAGCGGGTCAACAGTAAGCGAATCATCGTCGTAACGTACGCGCAGTACATCACGGTAATAAGCAAACTCATTCTGATTGTAAGCGAATCCGAAAACACATCCGCCCATAGCCACGTAAATGATCGGCAATTTCCAGTATTTGCGGTTGTAGATCTGTCCGAGTCCCGGACACAGCGCACTCATAGTGGCTGCTTTTTTTGGAGAATGTACTTTCGCTTCGACTGTGGAGTCGGCGGGAAGCCCGCTATAGTGAAACGCAGGAGTGAAGTGCGAAGTTCGCGTCGAATATAAATTCCGTTGCAACTGCGCTTTGATGTTTCCTGTGCACAGCACAAGGAACATGCACAATAAAATCAATTTCAGTGAGCGGAACACGATGTTCGATTCCGATTAAATATCCAATGCGTCAAGAATCTTCTCCAAATCTTCTTCGGTAACGAAAGGAATGATGAGCTTTCCGGCTCCGTCTTCATTACTCTTAAGAGAGAACTTGGTCTTGTACTGCTTCGAAAGACTCTTCAATTTGTCCGCATATTTTTCATCAAGATCACCCTGAAGATTTTTATGCTTGATGCGCGGCTCAATTTTCTTTACGTCGCGGGCCAATTCTTCCACTTCACGAACGGAAAGATTCTCTTCCACAATTCGATGATACAAATCAATCATGTCGCTTTGCTTCTCAACATTGATCAAAGCTCGCGCATGACCCATTGTAATCATTTTGTCGCGGATACCTTTCTGTACTTCAGCAGGCAACTTCAGCAAACGCAGATAGTTTGTAACCGTTGCGCGCTGCTTGCTGACTTTTTCTGCAAGCTGCTCCTGTGTCAGATGACATTCTTCGATCAAACGTTTGTAGCTGATCGCGATTTCAATGGCATCAAGATTTTCACGCTGAATATTTTCAACCAAAGCCATTTCCAGCATGGCCTGATCATTCGCTACACGCACGTAAGCAGGAATGAATTCCAATCCCGCAAGTTGCGCAGCACGGAAACGACGTTCACCTGAAATCAACTGGAACTTATCATAACCCATTTTGCGAACCGCTACAGGTTGAATGATTCCATGCTGCTTCAATGAATCAGCAAGTTCCTGCAAAGCTTCTTCTTCAAAATGTGTACGCGGCTGAAATGGATTCGCCTCAATCTGCTTCAAAGGAATGTTACTCACAGCCCCAACCACCGCCGACATTTCTCCCGGCATGCGATTAGTGGATGTGATGTCCGTGTTCGCATTTTCAAGCAACGCGCTCAATCCTTTTCCTAATGCATTTCTCTTCGTGCTCATGCTTTCCTTGTTTTCTAAAGTCTAAAGTCTAACGTCTAATGTCCAACGTCTGACTATTCCCCTTGCGTAATGTTGATAATCTTCTCTTCATCCGTCAATCGTGTCATGTTATTCTTCTGCAGAATTTCACGTGCTAGATTCAGGTAGTTAATTGCACCTTTACTCGTAGCATCATGCATGATGATGGTTTCTCCGAAACTCGGAGCTTCGCCCAGTTTTGTGTTGCGCTGAATGATTGTATCGAATACCATGGATTGGAAATGTGTTTTCACTTCTTCCACCACCTGATTGCTCAGACGCAAACGAATATCGTACATCGTTAAAAGTATTCCTTCGATGGCCAATTCAGGATTCAAACGCGACTGCACAATTTTGATTGTATTCAATAATTTACCGAGACCTTCGAGAGCGAAATATTCGCACTGAACAGGAACCAACACGGAATCTGCAGCGGTTAATGCGTTAACGGTCACCAAGCCGAGAGAAGGAGAACAATCAATGATGATGAAATCATAATCTTTCTTGATTTTCTCCAATGCAGCTTTCATCATACGCTCACGGTTCGGCAGATTAATCATTTCGATTTCTGCACCTACCAGATCAATGTGCGCGGGAAGAATGTCCAGATTCGGAGTTGATGTTTGCAGAATAATATCACGAGGATCTTTTCCATCGATGATACATTCGTAAACACTGGTCTTCACATTCTTCGGGTCGAATCCAACGCCTGAAGTTGCATTAGCCTGCGGATCCGCATCGATCAGCAAGGTGCGATGCTCAAGCACCGCAAAACTCGCTGCAAGATTGATTGCAGTTGTTGTTTTTCCTACTCCGCCTTTTTGGTTGGCGATTGCTATTACTTTTCCCATATCTGCACTAATCAGGGTTTTGAAATTGTTTCTCCCACTTTCATCAGCGTCAACTTCTTGCCGGCTCTGGTGAAACTGTTAACGGCTTCGTTCTCATCAATTACGATATAGCCGAATGTATTGTAATGCATTCCCACGATATTGTTGCAGCCGATAAAATTGCTGGCAATAATCGCATTGTCAATGCCCATTGTAAAATTGTCGCCTATCGGTAAAAACGCGAAATCAATTTTTCTGTATTCACCAATGAGTTTCATGTCCATCGTCAGCGCAGTATCTCCGGCATAATAAAAACTTCCTGCAGGACTTTCGATGATAAAACCCATTGGATTTCCGCCGTAAGTGCCGTCAGGCAAACTGCTGGAATGAACTGCATTAACGCATTTAACTTTTCCGAAAGGAGTCATCCACTTACCACCGATATTCATCGGACGCGTATTGGTAACACCTTGTTTCTGCAGCCATTCATGAATTTCCCAAGTGCTGATTACAGTTGCTCCGGTGCGCTTGGCAATACTTACAGCGTCAGCAATGTGATCGAAGTGACCATGCGAAATCAGAATAAAGTCTGCTTTCACCTGATCCGCATCAATCCCGGTTGCTAATGGATTCTGCGTGATGAAGGGATCGAACAGCAAATGTGTGCCATTGATTTCAACGTTAAAGCAGGAATGGCCGTAAAAGGTAATATTCATGTAATCAATTCTGTTTGACCGAAATGCAAAACTCGGACAGAACAACCAATTTTGCGTTATTTGCTGATCGGTTGCCTGATCCGTAATTTCGTCCGAAGGTACAGAAAATGAGGGTTGGAGTTAGGCTGACTTTTGAACAAAAACATTGATTCGTTAACAATGATTACAATAGTTTCGGGCACTAATCGCCCTGGCAATAAAACGCAGGTTTTTGCGAGAATGTTTCTGCAACTTTATCAGGCTCAGGGTCTGGAAGTTCAGTTATTGGATTTGCAAAGTTTGCCTGCTGATTTTTCTTCAGTGTGGATGTCGGATCGTCAATCGCCTGAAGTTCAGGAAATGATCGCGAAAAACTTCCGCAACGCCGATAAGTTTCACCTCGTGGTTCCCGAGTATCAGGGAACTTTCCCCGGAATTCTGAAAATGGTTTTTGATGCGGTTCCTCCTCGCGATATTCGAGGGAAAAAACTCGCGTTGACAGGTATCGGTTCAGGAAGAGCAGGCAATCTGCGCGGAATGGATCATTTGGCCGGCGCATTTCATTATCTCGGCTTGCACGTTTATCCGGTGTTGCAGCCGATTTCATTGATCAATGATCATATGAATGCGGAAGGAATTGTACATAGCGAACCGGTTTTGAAATCCATGCAACTTCAAGCAGAAGGCTTCGGTAAATTCTGATTGCATTTTTGTTCTCTTCAAATTCGTAACTTCCCGAAATGGAAGGAGACATGCCCGTCGTTGATGTTTTTGCCGGAAATGCAACAGAATTATTGCGGACTTTTTTGGTGATGGCGATTATCGCATTTCTGTGCAGCGGTTTTCTTGCAGTTACTTTTCTGCAGTCTGCAATCAACAAGATTGCAGATTACAAAGGCAATCGTGAATATTTCAAAGCACAATTCAGTCAAACTCCGTTGCGACATTTTACGGGATTGCTTCTGCCGTTTGTAACGATACTGGAATTGATGAGCGGATTGTTGTGCGTGATCGGAATGATAATGGTTCCGCTAAATGCTGAGACATCATGGATGATTCTGGGTTGTGCCTCCGGCGCGATTACAATTATCTGTCTCCTTATCGGACAACGTATTGCTAAAGACTACGCCGGAGCTGCATCTCTAACCGGTTATTTTATTGTGGCAATTCTCGGATTAATCGGAACTGCATTTTGCGGTTAATCCTGTTAAAAGATTACAATAAAATCACGCTTCTCCTTCTGTTCGGCGAACCTGCATTACCTTTCGGTCGTATTACAACCCTATGAAACGTAACGACTGGATTTACATTCTCGGCATTGCTGCATACAGTTTCCTGTTTTATGAGCAAAGTGCCGGTCTCAACTTTTTTCTATTCACGATTTTCATTGTTGTTGCGTTGGGCGCAATGCGACCTTCAGCTATAAAAACGCGTCACTGGATAGTATCTGCAACGCTTGCGCTGGTTTCCGGTTTTGCAGTGTATCTGAACAGCTCTGCCTTGGCGATCACGGCAAACATTTCTGCATTGATGCTTTTCTCTGCGCAAAGTGTTTTGCCCGGTAGCTCCATGCTGATATCTTTCTTTTTATCTGCGTGTACAGTTGGAGGATCGTACGTTTTTATGATCATAGATTTCTTCGAGAAGCGGGCTTCACGTCAAGTGACAGATGCGCCGCCGAAAGAAAAGAGAAATGCAGGAAGAATGTGGGCAACCATCGTCGCAATAATTATTGTGATTGTATTCTTTGCGTTGTATCGTGGATCAAACGTATTGTTTAAGGAGTTGACAAAGCATATTAATCTCGATTGGATTTCATGGAAATGGTGCGTGTTCACAACAATCGGTGCAGTTGCTGTATATGGTATTTTGTACGTACGCAAAATCGGTGGAATAGGAGATGGAAGTCAGGATTATAATCGCACATTAAAGCCGAAAGAAGATGACGGCACTGCTCCGGGTTGGTTTGATTCATTAATGCAGGAGGAAACGGAACGCTATCTGGCTACGTTGCTTCTGGTGTTGCTGAACATCATGGTGTTGTTTGTGAACGGAGGCGATTTGCTTTTCCTGCTGGGAGAACAATCGTTGCCTGCTGAAATCACGTATACAAGTTATGTGCATCAAGGCGTTGGTTTGCTTGTAATCAATGTTTTGTTGGCCATGTTGCTGGTGTTGTACTTCTTCCGAGGTCGATTGAATTTCAACAAGAGCTATAAGCTGATTTCCGTTCTTGCTGTTTTATGGTTGTTACAGAATGTAGCGATGCTGTTTTTTACTGCTGCACGAAACAACATGTACACGGAAATGTTCGGAATGACGTACAAGCGAATCGGTGTTTACTTCTATTTGTTGCTCACTGCAATCGGAGTGATTACTACAGTGATTAAAGTAATGCAGCGTCGTACAAATACTTGGCTTTACAGAATTAACACATGGTTGTTCTTCTCTGTATTCGTATTTTCTTCATTGGTAAGTTGGTCGCGATTTATAACATGGTATTCTCTTTATAAATCGGATTACGTGAATCGCGCTTATCTCTCAACCATGTCCTATCAATCTCTTCCGTATCTGGTGGACCTTAATATGAATCCGGATAAATTTTCTCAGAAGGAACTGAACGAAGATTACGATACAAGTGATGATGTGGTTCACATGGTGGATTTGATGATGAGTCGCAACTGGGGCAGAAAAACCGAATATTCTGTTCGTTTATATAGACGTATATATGATCACTTAGGTGAATCACGTAACGTAGATTGGAGATCATCAGTGTATCACAGCCGCCGCGTTTCCGATGAGTTAAAATCCATAAAGCAATTCGGTAAAGACAAAGTGCTCTTCCTGGAATATTGCGAAACGAACTCCATCTATTACTACAATGGATTTGCGAATATTGAAAGGATTGAAATCGGCCACAGTAACATCACCAGCGTAGGTGAATTGGGTCGTTACCCGAATTTGCAGGAAGCTGATTTGTCATTCAACTTGCTCGACTCTCTCAACGGAATTGAGAAATGTCAGAGGTTGCGCTGGTTGAATATTCGCGGCAACGAAATCCGGGATTTTTCGCCTTTGTTGAAAATGCCGAATCTGAAAACCGTTCAGGTTCCGAATCTGAAAGATTCACGATTGGATGCACTTAGAAAAGCGCGTCCTGATCTGACAATCGAATAAACAAATTGTTTATAAAGTTGATTTATTAGCGCCGTTTTTCTGATTGTGCAAAACGAAACCGCGGATGCATTCAGAATCAACTCCGTACACTTTACTTAGCGCCTGTACCCGCAGTTAATTCAGCGCGTAGTGCTACGTCGAAATAAAATAGGCATTCGTCTTATTTATATCCAGTTTAGACGAAGCGCTTTATTGTTTATTTTTTGCCGATAATTAGCTGTTTCCGCTTAACGATAAGAACTGATCGCTTGTCGATTTTCCCTCAGAATTCATCATTTCAATGGCGTAATTTGTTGTTAATTAAATCCTGAATAATGTGTAACTAATTCACCTTATTGGCGTAAATTTACCTCAGGCAAATACATTTTTAGTAATCATTTTATCGGAGTTCACACATGACCAAAAAACTACTTTTTGGAGTTGTACTTGTTGTGGTAACCTTGCTCGGTTTTTCAAATCAAGCTAAGGCATGTCACGGAGTTGCGCTTGTTGGCGTAACATACAACAATACCGGAAGCAGCATTATTGTCAACGGAAGTTCAGATCCTGCTACATGCGGTTGCGGTCCATATTACATGGAAGTGCAGGTCGCATGTTTCTCTGCATCCAATTTCTCCCCGACAATTCCGGCTTGTAATGCGACAACCTGGAATACTTATCCGTTCTGGAGAAGTGCGCTGAATATTCCGAATCCATTGGCAGACAACTGTGTTTTGGAACCGTACCTTCCGGTAACTGTTCCGTTTACAGCTTTATGTCCCGGAACGCAATACGTGTTGCGCGCTCGTGAGCGTGTTTGCGGATCAGGCAGTGCCGGTCCGTGGTCTGCAACGTACACTTTTACAACTCCGGGAGTTCCGCCTGTTTTCATTCTCAGCGCAACTCCGAACCCGAATCCTGCAGTAATTTGTCCGAACCAGAACGTAACGATCACAGCTACAATTTCAGGTAGCGGCGGTTGCGGATCGGGAACACCTACTTTCACTTGCAATCCCGGGAATATTTCCAATACAACGGGTATTTTCAATGTGGCGCCTGCAACTTCCACTACTTACACAATTACGGTTGCCGGCGGTTATCTGACTTGTTATCCCGTTGCACCTGTTACTGTTCCTGTTACAGTGAATGCTTCTCCAACAATCGGAACTGCGTCATTAACGCCACCTGTTGTTTGTCAAGGCGGTTGTGTTACAATGACGTTGTCATCATTCACAGTAGGAACTATTCAATGGCAATCCTCT
>JBJOKQ010000014.1:0-30772 GCA_046046005.1 Bacteroidota bacterium
GTTAGCCGCTTTGTAAGCGCGCTGCACTTTCGGAACGCCTTCGTAAGCGCCGCTCAACTGATTCTTTACGTTATCCGTTTTTTCGTTGAAGAAGTTCACAGCACCGATCAACATGTTATTTGAAATGTTGTCGAGGTGCCCGCGATACTTCAGCCATGGACCTGCCATAGAGATATGATCCGTTGTACACTTACCTTTTGCTTTGATAAGAAGTTTCAATCCTTTCAGATCAACACCTTC
Organism: Bacteroidota bacterium; assembly: GCA_046046005.1. Classification (GTDB taxonomy): domain Bacteria; phylum Bacteroidota; class Bacteroidia; order Palsa-965; family Palsa-965. The sequence continues at coordinate 241 of JBJOKQ010000014.1, forward strand.
CCAAGCAGCAAATGGATCGAGCAACTGCAAACGATCTGAAGTCGGAGAAACATTCACTGTAAGATTTGAACCGTCTTCTGCAGGAGCCTGATAACCGGCATCCTCTACTGCGAATCCGCGTTGCGGCAATTCATCACCTGCAGGTTCGTCGAGTTTCACTTTCTCACCTTTTTCATTAACGAGGAAGTCAGTTGCAGGATTGAAAGTAAGATCACCGGCGATTGCAAGCGCGGTAACGAGTTCCGGAGAAGCAACGAACGCATAAGTGTTCGGGTTTCCGTCAGCACGCTTCGCAAAGTTTCTGTTGAAAGAGTGAACAATTGTGTTCTTCTCTTGCTTTTCAGCACCCATACGATCCCACATTCCGATGCAAGGTCCGCATGCGTTAGTAAACACTGTTGCTCCGATTTCGCTGAACACTTTCAGGAATCCGTCGCGTTCAATTGTGAAGCGAATCTGCTCAGAACCCGGGTTGATGCAGTATTCGCCTTTTGTTTTCAGTCCTTTTGCAGCAACCTGTTTCGCAATGGAAACGGCGCGTGAAATATCTTCATAAGAAGAGTTGGTACAAGAACCGATCAGACCAACTTCAACTTTTGTCGGCCAACCGTTCGCTGCAGCTACTTCTTTCATTTTGCTGATTGGCGTTGCCAGATCCGGAGTGAAAGGTCCGTTCAGGTGCGGCTCCAATTCAGAGAGATTGATTTCAATCACCTGATCGAAATATTTTTCAGGAGAAGCGTACACTTCTGCATCTGCAGTCAAATGCGCTTTCACACCGTTAGCAAGATCAGCAACTTCATTGCGACCTGTTGCGCGGAGATAACGTTCCATTGAAGCATCGTAACCGAATGTTGAAGTGGTTGCACCGATTTCAGCACCCATGTTACAGATAGTTCCTTTACCTGTGCAGCTCAGGTTCAATGCACCTTCACCGAAATATTCAACGATTGCTCCGGTTCCGCCTTTTACAGTCAGAATACCCGCAACTTTCAAAATCACATCTTTCGGAGCTGTCCAACCGCTGAGTTTGCCGGTCAATTTCACACCGATCAGTTTAGGAAACTTAAGTTCCCACGGAAGTCCTGCCATTACATCACATGCATCAGCACCACCTACACCGATTGCGATCATTCCCAATCCGCCTGCATTCACAGTGTGCGAATCCGTACCGATCATCATTCCACCCGGGAATGCATAATTTTCCAATACAACCTGGTGAATGATTCCCGCACCCGGTTTCCAGAAACCGATTCCGTATTTGTTCGATACAGAAGCGAGGAAGTCATATACTTCTTTGCTCTCTGCATTAGCAACAGCGAGATCGTCTTTTGCACCCACTTTCGCAGTGATCAGGTGATCGCAATGTACTGTCGAAGGAACCGCTACTTTCTTGCGTCCGGCTTGCATGAATTGAAGCAACGCCATTTGCGCAGTAGCATCCTGCATTGCAACGCGATCCGGATTGAAATCAACGTAATCTTTACCGCGCTCATACGGTTTCGCAGGAAGTGCGTCAACAAGGTGAGCGTAAAGAATTTTTTCTGTCAGTGTAAGCGGACGTCCCGCAAGTTTGCGTGCAGCTTCAACCTTTCCAGGAAGTTCGGCATACACGCGCTTAATCATGTCAAGATCGAAGATCATAGCGCGAAGAAATATTGAATGTGAGTGTGAACATTGTGGATTGCAAATTTAACGCTTAACGCGGACAAAGAATACGATTGTGTAAGTTTTTATATTACTAAGTGCCTTTGGAATAAGTAAGGCGTCCGAACCTGCTATATTTGGACTTTCGTACTATGGAAGCACCGGAAGTTCAATCCCGCCCCATTTCCTATTACCCTGAATTGGATGCTTTGCGAACTATTGCGATCACAGGTGTACTGATTTCTCATTTCTTCCCGGTTTTCGGAACGCCGCTTTTTGCAGGACAAGCCGGTGTAGAGCTATTTTTCGTTTTGAGTGGCTTCCTCATTACACAACGAATCACTTTTGCGATCCGATCTGAAAAAAAAGGGGCACTGAAGCGATTCCTGATCCGCAGAGCCTTACGAATTCTGCCGTTGACCTTCATTGTACTTGCCGCATCATTTATTCTGAACATTTATCCCGTTAAAGAACAATTCGTTTTTCTATTTACATTCTCATTCAACTATTCGGCTGTATATTTCAAATTGCCTTACAATACTTTATCGCATTTCTGGACATTATGTATTGAAGAGCAATTTTACCTGATATGGCCATCGGCATTGATCTTAATCCGAAAAATCAGATTCGTAATTGTAATAACGGCACTGCTCATTGCTTTTGCATGGATTCAGCTGGCTTTTTCGCCAATCGCTTTTCTTCAACCCTTTAACGGATCGGGCACACACACGCGTATTGCAGGTTTACTGATCGGAAGTCTTGGCGCGTTGTTTTATTCGCGAATGAAATTACTCCAGAGGCTTTCCGACATGAAGATTACTGAAATTATCGTTCCTGCTATTATCGGATTGCTCTTGATCTTTTCGCGAAACAGTACAACAATACCGCTTCTAGAAATTGCTTTTTTAATTTTGGTACTAAAAGCATTATCCGGATTCAGACATCGAGTGGTGCAAACCGTGATGCGGAATAAAGCAATCGTTTACGTTGGTAAAATTTCCTTCGGCATTTACATTCTTCATCCTTTCGTTCAGTATGGAATTGCCCAAATTCCGGGTTGTTCTGAAAATCAACTAACATCCATATCAGGTAGCAGTAGTAGTCTCCTAACCGCTGCTTTGGCTATTCTTGGGATCGCATTTTCTATTGCATCCGCTGCCGCATCATATCATTTACTGGAAAAGCCATTGTTAAATCTGAGAGATCGTACTTTTCCTGCACCGATGTAATGAATTCGTAACTTTACAGCGTGAATTCATCTCTGATTGAAAACATTCGCGTGGCATTAAGTTCTGTAAAAGGACAAATGTTACGTGCTGTTTTAACCATGCTCATCATTGCATTAGGAATAACAGCATTGGTTGGAATTCTTGCTTCCATTGACGTGATAAAAGGCTCGCTGAACAGCAATTTCAGCAGTATGGGCGCAAACTCATTCACAATTCGTAACCGCGAAACAACTGTTCGTATCGGAAGAGGAGGAAAGCAACCGCGAAAGCATCGTTCCATTACTTATCAGGAAGCGATGAACTTTAAAGATGAGTTTGAATTTCCGGCAATGGTTTCAGTTTCAACTGTTGCATCGTTTGGAGCTACCGTGAAGTTTCAGTCGGAAAAAACCAATCCGAACATACAGGTTTTCGGAAGCGATGAGAATTACCTCGAAGTTTCGGGATACAAACTTTCGAAAGGCAGAAATTTCGCCCCTGCTGAAGTAACAGGTGGCGACAACGTTGCGATTCTGGGTAAAGATATTGCTGTGACGCTTTTCCCGAAGCGCGATCCGATTAATAAAGAAATCACTGTCGGTAACGGCAAATATCGTGTGATCGGCGTGCTTGAAGCCAAAGGAAATACAATGGGATTCGGTGGCGACAAAGTTGTAATTCTCACTATTGAAAATGTACGTCAGTATTTTTCCCGTCCGGACATGACGTATACGATTAACGTGATGTCCGATCATCCATCATTGATTGAACCTGCGATTGGAGAAGCGGTGGGAATTTTCAGAATTGTACGAGGACTTTCGCCTACTGCGGAGGATAATTTCGAGATTACGAAGAGCGACAGTATTGCAACTTCATTGATAGACAATCTGAGATATGTAACATTAGGTGCAACGCTGATCGGCATCATAACATTACTTGGCGCGGCAATCGGTTTGATGAACATCATGTTGGTTTCCGTTACCGAACGGACGAAAGAAATCGGAACGCGAAAAGCTTTAGGTGCGACGCGTGCCGACATCCGCAATCAGTTTCTTACAGAAGCGATCGTGATCTGCCAGATTGGTGGAATTGTCGGTGTCATTCTCGCAGTAATTCTCGGTGCATTCATTTCAATGTCGATGGGCGGATCGTTTATGATTCCGTGGGCTTGGATCGGAATGGGACTTGCAATCTGTTTTGTTGTGGGTTTGATTTCGGGATTATATCCGGCGGTGAAAGCATCTAAGCTGGATCCGATAGAAGCGTTGCGTTACGAGTAATATGCTGCTCGCGATGTCGCACAGTGAACGTCATGCATTTGTGCTATACATATTTCTTGCTGTAGCAGTTCTTGCAGGCGCTTGGACATTATTCAGAATGGTCTTCGGATTCATCCGAAGAAACATCCATAAAAACAGAAAAAATAAAGGACAATAAAAAAGCCCGATTCGTATGAACCGGGCTTTAATTTTTGAATAGAGTAAGCGATTACTCAGCAACCACTTCGAAAGTGAAAGTAGCAAGCACTTCTTTATGCAAACGTACTTTCGCGTTGTATGTTCCAAGCGTTTTTACGTTTTCTGCATTTTCGATTGTGATGTTACGACGATCAACGTCGAGACCGAGGTTGCGAAGTGCATCAGCCAACTGAACAGAAGTGATAGATCCGAAGATCTTACCGTTGTCACCCACGCGGGTTGCAACTTTCACTACCATATCTTTCAGTTTGTTAGCTTGCTTATCAGCTTCAGCCTTGATTTTCGCTTCTTTGTGAGCGCGTTGCTTAACGTTTTCAGCGTGCATTTTCAGCGCTGATGCGTCAGCAAGAATTGCGATACCACGTGGGATAAGATAATTACGTCCGTATCCCGGGCGAACCTTCACTACATCATCTTTGTAGCCGAGGTTTCTTACGTCTTGTTTAAGGATTACCTGCATGTTCGTGTTCTCCTGTTATTTAAGCTGGTCAGCCACGTATGGCATGAGAGCAATGTGACGGGCGCGTTTAACAGCAGCACCAACTTTACGCTGAAACTTCACAGAAGTACCTGTAAGACGACGTGGAAGAAGTTTTCCCTGTTCGTTTACAAACTTCAGAAGGAAGTCTGCGTCTTTGTAATCAATGTAACGGATGCCTGCTTTTTTGAAGCGGCAATATTTTTTCTTCTTTACCTCAACCGAAGGTGGGTTCAGGTAGCGGATTTCAGAGCTATTTTCTGCCATGACTTTCGGATTTGAGATTAAGCGTTTTCTGTTTTAGGAGCATCTTTCTTTGCTTTTGCCTTCGCACGACGTTTTTCGCTGTATGCAACGGCATGTTTGTCAAGAGCAACAGTGAGGAAACGCATAACGCGCTCGTCACGTTTGAATGCCAACTCAAGTTCAGCAATGATATTGCCGTTCTTAGCTGTGAATTCAAAAAGATGGTAATGACCGGTGGACTTCTTTTGGATTTGGTAAGCCAGCTTTCTCAGGCCCCAAGCTTCCTCATGAACTAAAGTTCCGCCGAAGTCTTTTACAAGCTTCCGGAACTTGCCCACCGCCTCCTTTGCCTGATCTTCAGACAAAACGGGAGTCAAAATGAAGACGGTTTCGTAGTGATACATGTTGTTTTGTTTAAATGGTTTTATTGTTCTTCCCTTTTTCAGGGACGGCAAAAGTAGTAAACAAAACCCGAATAATCAGAAATCGGCACAAAAAACACAGTAATTACACCTGTTGCCAGTTACAAGTTGCGTTGTAATTCAGGCACCTGTCATCAAAAACATGTCAAATTCACAAAAAATCGAGGTTTAGCATGTCTTAACCCATAGCATTACACTTTGCCGACTACATTTGCATCATGGCGTTTTTCAATGATCTGGGCAAAGGTATCAGTTCGCACATGCGAGCTTTCGAATTTATCGGAAAGCATGGATTGTGGTATTATTTTCTTTTCCCTGCAGCGATCATGGCAGTGCTGTGGGTAGGTGGATTCTGGTCAATCATGAGCTTGAGCGACTGGCTGGTAGAGAAAGCAATTGGCTGGATTGGATTGGAAGGAAACGGAAGTGATGATTGGTTGGGCTGGCTGCAAACTATCGGATCATTTATCGTGGGATTTGCACTGAAGTTGCTCTTTCTGATCTTCATGACTTCATATCTGAAATATATTGTGCTCATCGTTTGCTCACCAATTCTGGCATTGCTTTCCGAACGGATTGATGAAATTGTTTCAGGCAATAAGTATCCGTTTAACTTCCCGCAATTCCTGCACGATATGTTGCGAGGCATCGTAGTTACGCTGCGAAATCTGCTCTTCGAAACTGTCATCATTGTCGCATGTATGTTTGTAGCATGGATACCGATTATCGGATGGTTCACGATTCCGTTTTTGTATGTAGTAGCGTGGTACTTCATGGGATTTGCGATGATGGATTATACTTACGAACGTCAGAAACTGACCATCGGACAAGGCGCTTCATTTACACGCCGACATAAAGGAATTGCAATCGGAAACGGATTTATTTTCTCCATGATTTTATTGATTCCGTTCATTGGAATTTGCATCGCACCTGTTCTGTCTGTAGTTGCCGCAACTCTTGCAGTGATTGAAACACATGCGGAAGAAAATAAAATGCGTCAACAACAGATGCCGGGTGTATGAAAGAAGTGAAAGTATCCGTTGTTTCTTATCTGAATTCGCAGCCTTTCGTTTTCGGTCTAAAACATTTTCCGCCGGAAGGAATGCTTTTGAGTTCGGATATTCCATCAGAGTGTGCGCGGAAATTATTGAGCGGAGAAGCCGAAATCGGTCTTGTGCCGGTTGCTATTTTGAAGCAGTTGCCGGAATATCACATCATCAGTAATTACTGCATTGGAGCCGACGGACCCGTTGATTCCGTGAAGTTGTATTCGCGCGTTCCGCTTGAAGAAATAGAAACAATTGTGCTCGATTATCAGTCGCGCACTTCCGTTGCACTGACTAAAGTTCTTGCTGCAGAACTTTGGAAGATTAACCCGAATTGGGTTGCAGCTGAAGAAGGATTCGAGAAAAACATCAGCGGAACAACTGCTGCTGTTGTAATCGGCGACAGAACCTTTTCCATGAACGGAAAGTTTGAAACAGAAAAAGATCTATCCGAAGAATGGAAGCAACTTACAGGTTTGCCATTCGTGTTTGCCGTTTGGGCGACTCGAAAAAAAAACGATGCAGCATTTGAAACTGCGTTCAACAATTCTCTTTCTGCCGGACTTCGCTCAATGAAAACCGTAATTGAAGAACAACAATTGGCATATCCGCACACGGACGTGAGAAAATATCTCACAGCCTCAATTAGTTATGACTTCAATGCACAGAAGCGAGCGGCAATGGAACTTTTCCTCTCAAAACTGTGATTCCGCTTTCCTGATTCAGCGCATTCGTTTATATTTGTTACTTACACACGACACAATTATGAAACGAATAGCTTCCCTCCTCGCCTGTTTATTCCTGTTAGCATCTGCTCAGCTTTCTGCGCAGACCATCATTGATAAAGGCGGAGATGAACTGAAACTGTTCAATGCAAGTCAGGCTTTTAATGCTGGAGATTATTTGAAAGCATTGAATCTGTATAAAGAAGTTCAGAACAGCACTCCCAACGATGCAGCCATTGCATTTCACGTAGGAGAATGCCTTTTCTACCTGGATGAAAAGGAAAAAGCTCAGGAGCAATTTGAGAAAGCAAAATCACTTAACGCTTCAGCGCATCCTGATATCAACTTCATGCTCGGACGCTGTTTGCAACTGAAAGGTAAATTGGATGAGGCCATTTCAGAATATAACGCTGCACGTGCACTCAATGCTGCAAATCCTGTAAAGATTAAAGAGATCGATTACTATACCAATCAGTGCCAGACAGCAAAAACACTGATGGCTTCACCGAAAAATGTTCAGGTTACCAATGCAGGAGCGGCAGTTAACAGTCCTTATGATGATAAGCGTCCTTCCATTACTGCAGATGGCAAAACAATGATCTTCACTTCACGTCGCCCGGAAGGAAAATCAGATCGCGTAGACAATGATGGAGATGCGAAATACTACGAAGATATTTATGAGTGCGGATGGGATTCATCCAAATTGAATTGGGGAAATGCTTCTCTGCTCCGTGGTTCTGTAAACTCAGAAGGACATGACGCATCATGCAGCATTGCTCCTGACGGGAAAGTACTTTACATGTATGTTAATGATGCGGAAGCAGCGCGTGGCGGAGAAATCTACACTTCCAAGAAATCCGGTTCCGGCAAATGGGGAACACCGAAAAACATCGGCAAAGGAATCAACACTTCATATTTCGAAGATGGTGCGGTTCTTTCTCCAGATGGAAACACAATGTATTTCATGAGTGAGCGCGGACAGGATTTACCTTGGAAAGGTCAGAAAGGTTACGGCCGCAGCGACATTTGGATGGCTAAAAAAATCAGCAAAGACAAGTGGGGTGATCCAACGAATCTCGGTCCGATTGTAAACACAGAATACGATGAAGGCGGTATTTTCCCTGCGGCGGACGGAAAGACTTTGTACTTCTGCTCTAACGGGCACAACAGTATGGGCGGTTATGATATTTTCATGACGCGATTTGAAAACGGAGCTTGGACGAAACCTGTAAACATGGGTTATCCGATCAACACGATTTACAATGAGCGTATGTTCCTTTTGGTTAACGGCGGAAAAACTGCTTACGTTGACAGTGATCGCGAAGGTGGATTAGGAGAACGCGACATTTGGGTTATAGATATGACCTCAATGCTGCCGAAGAAGAAAGATGGTCCTGTAATGTCTTTGATCACAGGAACGGTTTACAACGGAGATGGCAAACCGGTAGCTGCTGATATAACTGTAAGCGAAAACGGTGCTGAAGTAAAGAGCGGAAAATCATCAGATGCCGGAAATTATCAGTTGGAATTGGTTGGTGATAAGACCTACGAAATCACCGTTACTGCTGCCGGACATAAACCTGCGAAGGAAACAATTAAACTTGAAGCCGATAAAGAGGGCGGAACGTTTGAAATTGTGAAGCACTTCATTCTGTATAAAGAATAGAATGATAAAAAGTTTCCTTGCGTTACTTCTTACTCTCTGTATCAGTGTGTCCTCTTTTGCGCAGCAGGATAAGACGCTTGACAGTCTGAGGAATGCATATCGGAAGAACCCATCGGACGTAAAAACCATTGGAAAACTCTTCGAAGTTTCCAGAAAATCGCAACCCGATAGCGCTGCTTCGCTTGCAGAAGCTGTAATACGAAGAGGATCTCAGACAAAAGACTCTTCTTTAATTGCAATAGGTTTCAGTTTTCGCGGACAGATTGCAGGAGACAAAGGACAAAGTTTTCAGGCTTCAAAAGAATACAGGAGCGGTCTCGGTTTTCTTCGGGGAAGAACCGATAGTTTAGGTTTGGCGCTTCGGCGAAATCTTTTCCGGAACCTCGGATTTTCACTTTCCAAAGAAGGCAAATACAAAGAAGCCGAATCGGTTTTAGACAGCGCATTGCAAATTGCATGGGCGCAGAAAGATACCGCAGCTATCATCAATACAACAGTTGTGTATGGTCAGGTACTTAAAGATGAATCAAAGTATGATCAGGCTTTAAAACTTCTGTATTCGGGATTGGATCTGGCAGAAAGGGCAAAAGATGAAGCCGGACAGGCGCGTTTGCTGAACAATTTGGCCAACGTGTATATATCGCAGGAGAAACTCAGTGATGCATTGAAGTTATATACTAAATCACTCGAAATAAAAAAGCGAGTGGGTACAAAACTGGATATAGCGAATACTTACGGAAACATGGGAGTTTGTTTCTATTCCATGAAAAATCCCGACAAAGCACTGATGTATTATGACAGCTCGCTCACCCTGAAGCGCGAAATAAATGATAATCGTGGCATAGCTACAACATTACACAATATCGGTTTGGTACTTATTGATCTCGGTCGTTACGATTCTGCAGAAGTACGCGTTAATGAAGCGTTGCAACTGAGAAGTAAAATCGGAGATCTGGCAGGAGTAGCCAGTTCACAACAAGTGCTCGGACAAATATATATTGAGACCGGACGTTGCCGGGAAGCAATTGCAATTCTCAAAGAAGCATCCAACAGTTCACTACAGCTCGGAGCATTGGAGGTTCATGAAAAAACTCTTTTGAGACTGGCAGAAGCCTATGCATGTACCGGAGAATATTCTCTTGCGTATGATTTCATGCAGCAATACAGAGTTGTTCATGACACATCGATGGCGCAAGCCAATCGAAAACTGTCAGCAGAGATGCAATCGAAATATGAATCTGAACAACAAGAAGCTGAAATACGTCAATTGAAAAAGGAGAAGACTTTAGGTGAGATTCAGCAACTGTTGCAAAAGGATCGCGATCGCCAAAGAAATTATTTCTGGATTGCAGCGGTAATCGGTTCGCTATTGATTGTTACGTTTCTCATTCTTCGTGCAAGAGAAAATCAGAAATCGAAAGACAAACTGCAGAATGCATACAGTGTCATCGAAGAGAAAAACAAAAATATTACGGACAGTATTGTTTACGCGAAACGCATTCAGGAATCAATTCTTCCGGATTTGAATCTGTTCACCAACGCTGTAAAAGACGGATTTGTGTTCTTCAAACCGAAAGACATAGTGAGCGGTGATTTCTGGTGGCTGAAACAGAATCGTTCCTCTGTTTTTATTGCAGCAGCCGATTGCACAGGTCATGGCGTTCCGGGCGCGTTTATGAGTGTAATGTGCAGTGAATTGCTCACTCAGGCAACGGAAGTTATGAGTAACCCGCAACCGGAACAATTACTGAGTTACACGGATAAAGGAATTAAACGTCAGCTCAAGCAAAGCAACTCTGCAGAGAGTGCGAAAGACGGAATGGATATTGCTTTGGTGAACTACGACAGAGATAATAATATTCTTCGTTTTTCAGGTGCGAATCGTCCGCTTTTGCATTGGAGAAACGGCGTTGTAAATATTATCAAAGGACAGAAGACTTCGCTTGGAGGAAGTGATGAAAAAGAATTTACGGGTGTTGAAATTTCCGTCCAATCGGGAGACATGATTTACCTGTTCACCGATGGATACGCTGACCAATTCGGAGGACCTGCCAAGAAGAAATTCAAGTCGTCTTCGCTGGTAAAACTTCTGAATGAAATCGGAGAATTGAGCGGTTCGGAACAACTTGAAAAACTGCAATCAGTTTTCAACGCGTGGCAAGGAGAAGAAGATCAGGTAGACGATGTGTGTGTGATTGGATTCCGGTGTTAAGGAAATTCAAAGAGAAACATTTGAAGGATTCTTCCGGCACAAAATAAATCCGATTAATAATATCACAACTCCGCTTTCAACTCCAGTAAAAATCCTTTTACTGCTTCGAGTCGGCGAACGATTTCCACGTTCGTATTTTCTTCTTCGATTTTACCGCCTTTGAGTTTTTCACGTGCGCCTTGCAAAGTGAATCCGCGTTCTTTCACAAGATGATAAATCAAACGGAAATTGTCCACATCCTGTTTGGTGAACATGCGATTACCCTTCGCGTTCTTCCGTGGCTTGATGATGTCGAATTCTTTTTCCCAGAACCGAATGAGCGATGCGTTCACGTCAAACATCTCAGCCACCTCGCCGATGCTGTAGAACAATTTTTCCGTTTCGATTTCCTTTACAGCCATTTTTCAGAATCTCGGAACAATGATACAAGTATGAAGGCGAGGAATTTCAGGATGTTGAAAAACATGGAAAAATCAGCCTGAATTGTAATTTTTCCCGCAAATGCCCGCTTTGAGCAAGTGTGGACAACTAATTACCTGCCGTTCCGCTATTTATATTATTTTTGCGCCCATGTTCACAAGAATATTGGCAGTTGCCGCATTTTTCGCACTTCTGATTCCTTTCGGGAATTCAGGAGCTTCGGCTGCATATTCTCCACTGAACGATACGGCCGGAACCGTAGAACAGTTCAAAATCGACAGTATTCGCCGCGAAACCATCGCGGATTCAGTGATCAGCATATCTAAAACATTCCTCGGTCTTCCTTACAAATACGGCGGAAACGATCCAAAAACCGGATTCGATTGCTCACACTTTGTTGCGTATTGCTACGGTAAATTGGGCGTCGCGCTTTCAGGGTCAAGTGTTGCCATGTCAATGCAAGGTGTTGAAGTTGATTTGAAAGAAGTGCGCAAAGGTGATCTTATGTTCTTTAAAGGTCGTAGCACCAATACGACTCGTGTCGGACACGTTGCGCTTGTAATTGAAAGCGGTCCGAATTCCATCAAGATGATTCACTCAACACATCGCGGTGTGGTGATTGATGAGTACTACAAGATGGAATATTACAAATTGCGTTTCCTTCAGGCGCGCAGAATTTCTTACTAAGATTTATTTAGCGATTACGTTTAAGCAGCATGTTTGATGTGTGCTTAAATGAATAGTACGTTTAAACGCGGAGTACTACTCATTAATTGCGCTGGTGATTGCCACAGATGGCGCAGAGCATCGCAGATGAATTTGGGGAAATGATATGATTGAATAGTCTATACTCTCCAACGGGAGAATGAGCGTTATAAATCATCCGGTGGATGATTTTAGCGAGAGATGATTTCCGGCAGGCAACTGCACGAAGTGCGGACCCTCCAAGGGTGTGGATTCTTGCCGATTCCTCGATCCTTAGCGAAATAAACGTTTAAACACGGTTGTACGAGGTAGAACTAGCGACGGTGTTGATTGAGTTCCCGAACTTTACAAGGAAGGTGTGGATTAATCCACACCTTCGATCATCTTCTTAAATTTTCTAACTCAACATCAGAGCCTGTCTCCCCAATAATTGCGACAGTCTGAATTACTTTCTTGTAATTACTCCATCATCTGCAATCGAGATTGGAGTTGAAGGGAAATCAGCGAGTGTTAGAGACTGAATGTCCTTGATCGCCATTTTATTTTCGTCGTAAACCGGACCGCCTTCTCCCGGCTGCTTAATCGGAATGATTTTACCGCCAATGAACTTTCCAGTCGTGCGCTCCACATTCACATGAATGATTGGCGCATAACCGCCATTGCCGCTGAGGTTGAATCGCGAGTACGTACAGAAGTTGCCCATGCTGTATGCAATGAAACGATCTTTGTAGAGTTCAACAGCGCGTGTTACATGCGGACCATGTCCGAATACGATATCAGCACCTGCGTCTATGCATGCATGAGAAAACTCGTACACGTTTCCACGATTTTCTCCGAGGAACATTTCTGTTTGCTTGGTTACGTGATTGCGTGTAGAACCTTCGGCTCCTCCGTGAAAGGAAACGATCACAATTTCACAAGCGCTATCGAGCATGGCAACAATTCGCTTGGCTTCAGGAATATCACGAATGTCCTGTGTACCTGAATTCGGCGCGAATGCTGCAAAGCCGTATTTCACTCCATTGTGCTCAAAGATGATATATGGTTTGGTAACCAGTCCTGCGAATTGCAAACCCACTTTAGACAAAGTTGCACCGGTTGAGTTACGACCTTGTTCGCCGAAATCTCCGACATGGTTATTTGCAGTGCTCATCACGTCAAATCCGGCATCGGTCAGATACTGCGCATAGCGCGTTGGCTGACGAAACGCATAACACTTCTTCGGATCAGAGCAGCCTTTCATTGTTCCGCCCGAATCAAGGAAGGTTCCTTCGCAATTTCCGAACATCAGATCAGGTGCAGTAAGATATTCTTTCACCGGAGAGAAAAGATCTTTTCCGTCGTTGGGAGGAAGATGCCCTGCAGGGTAGTTTGTTCCGATCATGATATCGCCCACACCACCGATCAGCAATGTATCAGAAGATTGCGCTGTTAAACGAAACACCGATAACAACAGAAGTACCGCAATAGAAAAACGCATCAGTCGAAAGATTGATTGGATTGACTTGACTGCTGAATGATCTGCTGATATTCAACAGGAGAAAGATCGAGGAAGTAATAGCTGATCGGATTGATCTTATTTCCGTTACGAATAACTTCGTAATGAACGTGAGGTCCGCTTGATGTTCCGGTGTTACCCACAAGTCCGATGACTTCACCGCGTTTCACTTGCTGTCCGGGTGCCACCATAATTTTACTCATGTGACCGTAAAGTGTTTCGTAACCGAAACCGTGATTGATCACAACGTGATTACCGTATCCGGAAGCTTCTGCATCAGCACGCTCCACTACTCCATCGCCTGTTGCGTATATCGGAGTTCCGATCGCGGCATTGAAATCCATTCCCGTATGCATCTTCACGATTTTGTAAATCGGATGCGTTCTGTAACCGAATCCGGAAGGAGTTCCTTTCAGATCTTTGACGGAAATCGGCATGATGGACGGAATGGATGAAAGCAATTTCTCTTTGTTCTCAGCGAGCTTCACAACTTCGTCGTAACTCTTCGACTGAATATACATTTGCTTCGCGAGCTGATCCATTTTCTGAGTGGTGGAAATCATCAATTGAGAATACGTGAACCCTTCAAGATCTTTATAACGATCTGCGCCTCCGAATCCTGATTTACGAATATCATCCGGAATCGGTTCAGCTTCGAAAATTGCACGATATACGTTGTCGTCGCGTTGTTCGAGATCATTCAATACAACTGCGAGGTTGTTCATTCTCTTATTGAGTAGGTCGTATTGGATCTGCATTTTCTCCATTTCGCGTCGCAACTGTTTTTCTTTCGGAGAATCGAAATAACGGAATGCGATGATGACGGAAATCACACCGATTACTGAAGCCGTTCCAAGAAAAGAAATTGCTCTGAAAATACGGGTACGCAACGGCGTAACAGCTTTCTCGTAAGAAAGGGTTTTCGTGTTGTATTTGTACCTGACTTTTGACATTTCGGATCTGTTACACAAATATAATCATCAGCGGCGTAAAAATGACTGATTTAAAGCTTTGCAACATGTGTTAACATATTGAATAAAAAAAGGAGCCGGATAAAATCCGACTCCTTTAAATGAAAACTTAGAAAGTGATTAGTTCTTGATGATCATTTGAGTAACAACCTTAGTTGAAGAAACACCACGCAACGTGTACATTCCTGCAGGAAGTTCGCTGATGTTGATTTCAGCATTGTTTCCGTTTGCAACTGAAGTGCTGATTACAACACGACCGGTTACATCAACGATTTCGATACGATTCATTTCAAATTCAGAATTCCATTTCACGGAAATATTATCTGTTGCTGGATTCGGGAATGCGATCATTCCGCTTTCTGTTCCGTACTCAGCAACTCCAGTGCAAGGATTCACAAGAATAATATCAGATGAAGATGAAACACATCCGTTTGAATCTGCGTAAGTGTAAACGATATTCTGACTACCGAGAGTTGCAGAAGAAGGAGTAAATGTTCCTGCAGTTACACCCGGACCGGACCACGTTCCTCCAAGCGGGCTGCCACCCAACAGAGGGAATGCACCATCGTCAATACAAACTGTGTTCTGCGGAATCTGCGCCGTTACAATCGGCAACTGATTTACTGTGACGAAAATTGAATCTGTGGATGAACAACCGTTCGTATCTGTTCCGGTAACATATACCATTGATGATGCGAACAGAATTACAGAAGCATTTGAAGTAGTATCACCGGTTGACCATTGGAAAGATGAAGCACCTGTTGCGTTCAGGTTCGCCGGTGTACCGAAGCACGTTGTAGAAGGATTTCCGGTTACGTCAAGTACTGGAAGTGCGTTCACACCTACAGAAACAGAATCAGTTGACATACATCCGTTCGCGTCAGTTACCATCACAGAATACGCAGTATTTGCAGAAGGAGCAACACTAATTGTTGAAGCGGTATCGCCTGTATTCCACATATAAGCTGTACCGCCTGATGCAGTAATTGTTGCTGTATCACCGATACAAACGGCAGAAGATGATGAATTGAAACTTACAACAGGAAGTTGGTTAACGGTGATAAAAAGTGTATCTGTTGAAGAACATCCGTTCACAGTTTCAGTTCCTGTCAGAATAGCCTGAACAGAAACACCGGCAATGAAAAATTCTACAGCAGCGTTACCGCCTGTTGACCATGAATATGTATCCGCACCGCTTGCAGTGAGAACGATAGTATCGCCGCTGCACACCGTTGAATCCTGCGCAGAAATTCCAACAACCGGAAGAGCGTTAACCGCAACTGAAACAGTATCCATTCCGGTGCAACCATTGGCATCTGTACCGGTAACAACGTAGTCACCTGCAGCTGAAACAGTCATCGCAGTTGCAATACCATTCGTTACAGAAGAAGGTCCGCTCCAAGAGTAAGTTACGGCTCCGTTACCTGAGAAAGTGATTGAATCTCCATCGCACACTGTTGTCGGAGCAGCAGATGCTGTTACAACAGGCAATGCATTCACTGTAAAAGTTACAGGAGTACGTTGTGCGCTGAGACATACAGATTGGTAAGTGATATGTACTTCACCGTTACCTGTACGTACGCCTCCAGTAGTTGAACCGTTAACAAGCGTTCCGTAATAGCTGGAACCACCTGCGCCTGATTGACCTGCAAAGTTACCGGCATAAGTACCACTTGTCCCGTTCAAGTCGCCACCAATACCACCTGCTGTTGCAGTCTGAGAACCGGCTTGATTTGAAGTAAGCTCCAAACCACCATTACCGCCTAAGCCGAGAGCTCCATTGGTACCATTGTTCCCTGGCGCTGCTGTAGTATAAGTAGAAACGCCACCTGTTCCCCCAGCTGATTGAGTGCCGCCGGTAGGATTAGCACCGGGAGTTCCGCCCGGCCATGCAGCACCGCCGCCGCCGCCATAATAACCGGCACCGCCGCCACCACCATTACCGCGACCGCAACCTCCGACACGGTTACCCGCAGCGCCACCGCCACCTGCACCAACAATCACGCGATCATTCAATGTAGTTCCTCCTAAGCGAACATCAGAAGCGCCACCACCACCGCCGCCAAATGCCTGAGCACAGCCACCATTTCCACCGGCACCGCCACCGTTGTATCCTCCGGCAGTTGTAACCGCACCACCTCCACCAACGAAAATCCAAAGTGTATCACCCGCGTTCACAGCCAATTTACCGGTTGCATACCCGCCTAAACCGCCCGCAACGCTCAACGCATTGGAATTACCCTGCGCACCCCATGCTTCCAGGATTACTGAATCTACACCCGCAGGAATTACAAAATACTGGGGCGCTCCTGTGTACACGTAAGTGTCAGTTGTCAATGGCCCACCATAAACTCCGGCTTCTGCATAATAAGTTGTAGTAACGGCTGCAGTTACAGGAAAAGCGGCCGCACTAAGCGACGTTCCAAGCAAGTTCCCGCCTGTAGCTGCATCATACCAAAGAATAAAATTCCCGCTGGTTGTAGCAGACAAGTTGGTAGATCCGCCTGTATTGCTGCACACCGAAGATGGAGATGCGGTTACAGGAGTTGGCGCCGGCGGTGCAACGCATTGAGCCATTGCCCATCCGGAAATCAGAATTCCGAATGAAAAGAGTAGAGGTTTTCTCATGTTTTTGTGTTTGAAACGCGAATATACTCAAATACAGTGTAGCTTAAGTTTAAAGGCGAACACTTGGACAACCGCTTTCCACAAGGAGATAAACTTCGTAAATTCGCCGTTCCAATTCAGAATACAATTACGAATGACAGCTAACGAAATACGCCGCACGTTTTTAGATTTTTTCAAATCAAAAGGTCACGAAATTGTTCCTTCAGCGCCAATGGTGGTGAAGAACGATCCGACATTGATGTTTATCAATTCGGGCATGGCTCCATTTAAAGATTGGTTCCTTGGTAATGCTCCTGTCAAGTGGCCACGCGTGGCGGATACACAAAAATGTCTTCGCGTATCAGGCAAACACAACGATCTTGAAGAAGTTGGTGTGGACACGTATCACCATACCATGTTCGAAATGCTGGGCAACTGGAGTTTCGGAGATTACTTCAAGAAAGAAGCAATTGCATGGAGTTGGGAATTACTCACTGAAGTTTATAAGCTTCCTAAAGATCGCTTGTACGTAACAGTGTTCGAAGGAAGCAAAGATGATAATCTGGCTTTTGATCAGGAAGCATTTGATCTGTGGAAACAATTTGTTCCGGAGAATCACATTCTCAAAGGCAACAAGAAAGATAACTTCTGGGAAATGGGCGACACCGGTCCTTGCGGCCCGTGTTCTGAAATTCATTTCGATTCACGCAGTGATGAAGAACGTGCGAAAACAGACGGTGCTTTGCTCGTGAATAATGATCACCCTCAAGTGATTGAAATCTGGAACAACGTGTTCATGGAGTTTGAGCGCAAGGCTGATGGATCGTTGGTGAAGCTCCCGAAGCAACATGTGGATACAGGAATGGGATTTGAGCGCCTCGTACGCGTGATGCAAGGGAAAACATCCAACTACGACACTGATGTTTTCATGCCGCTGATTCGTTCCATTGAAAAAATAACAAGCGTTCAATACGGCGGAACGGACTCGAAACAGGACATTGCCATTCGCGTATTGAGCGATCACATCAGAACAATTTCATTTGCAATCGCTGACGGACAGTTGCCTTCCAATACAGGAGCGGGATATGTGATTCGCCGTATACTGCGTCGTGCTGCACGCTACTACTATTCTTTCCTCAATGCGAAAGAACCGGTATTGTGCAGAATGGTTGAAGCACTTGCTGCTGAAATGGGAGAGTTTTTCCCTGAACTCAGAAAGCAACAACAACTGATTACCAACGTAATTGAGGAAGAAGAGAAATCGTTCCTGCGTACGCTCGCTTCAGGTATTGCGCGCTTCGAAGATTACGCCGGTAAAAACAAAGGCAAAAATATCGACGGCTTCTTTGCATTTGAGTTGTATGATACTTTCGGATTTCCGATAGATCTGACGCAACTTCTCGCACGCGAACTGAACGTGAGTGTTGATATGGAAAGTTTCAATCATCACCTCAAAGAACAAAAAGACCGTTCACGTGCAGCTACAGCAATCGACACCGACGATTGGGTTGAGTTGAAGAAAGATGCTTCAACTGAATTTGTCGGGTACTCACAAACTGAGTGTGATGCGAACATTGTGCGTTACCGCAGAATCAAAGCCAAAGGAAAAGAATCGTATCAGCTGGTACTTGACAAAACTCCTTTCTATGCAGAGAGCGGCGGACAGGTTGGAGACACCGGTGTGCTGGATTCAGCTAATGAATCGGTTCACGTTATAGACACGAAAAAAGAAAACGGAGTGATTGTTCACTTCGTGGAAAAATTGCCGGAAGATATTTCTAAAACATTCCGCGCAACTGTTACAAGTGCTAAGCGCAGAAACACTGAAGCGCATCACAGTGCCACTCACCTGCTCCATGCTGCATTGCGCAAAGTTCTCGGAACACACGTTGAGCAAAAAGGTTCATTGGTGAACGAAGAATATCTTCGTTTCGACTTCTCACATTTTCAGAAAGTAAGCGATGATGAGATTGCGGAGATTGAAAAGATCGTGAATACGAAGATTCGCGAAAACATTGCAGCTGATATCCGCGAGATGGGAATTGAAGATGCGAAGAAGCGCGGTGCAATGGCTTTGTTCGGCGAGAAATATGGCGACGTGGTTCGTGTAGTTGCATTCGACGATAGCTACTCGGTGGAATTATGCGGAGGAACTCACGTGAAAGCAACCGGGCAACTTGGATTGTTCAAGATCATTTCTGAAGGTGCTACTGCAGCAGGAATTCGCCGTATAGAAGCGATAAGCGGAGAGCGTGCAGAGAAATTTGTCAATGAGCAACAGCAACTGGTTGGTGAATTGAAAGCGGCGTTGAAGAATCCGAAAGATGTAGTAAAGTCTGTTCAGCAACTGCTGGATGAAAAGAAAAATCTCGAAAAGCAGGTTGAAGTATTGATGCGTGAGAAAGCGAAAATCATTCGCGCAGAACTTGCTGCGAAAGCGACCAACGTAAACGGAGTGAATTTCATTTCAGAGAAAATAGAACTGAACAATACAGATGCGATTAAAGATCTTGCGTATCAACTGAAAGATCAGATCGGAAGTTTGTTTTTAGTTCTGGGCGCGGAAGTGAACGGCAAAGCATCACTCACGATATTGGTTTCCGATAATCTGGTGAAAGAGAAATCACTCGATGCAGGAAAAATAATCCGTGAACTCGCTAAGGAAATTCAAGGTGGCGGAGGCGGTCAGCCTTTCTTTGCAACTTCAGGAGGAAACAATCCGGCTGGAATTGAAAAAGCACTTGCGAAAGCAAAAGACTTTGTAAAATAAAAGATGAACCAATGAACGCTGAAAATCAAACTACGATGTTAGGCGTTTATTGGTACTTCGGATTTCCCGAAGGACTTTACACATTTACCTATTTCAGATTTTTTCCGGGATACGGCGGTCATGCCGATAATCCTGCAGAGTTGAACGCAGTAATCAGTGTTACTGACAGCATTCAATTGCTTGATGAATTGAAACGCGCGGTTGAACTTCATCCGTTCAGTTATTTGCGTGTATCAGTTTCGGAAAATCTATTTCACATTTCCACCGGAGGATATCAGCTTTTTGATTTCGATTTCAAATTGATTGAGCATGTCGATCAACTCCTGATTCATTATAAAGTCGAAGCAATAACCAAACCCGAGTTCGCGAATCCGGTAACTCATCAATTTATCGGATCGAAATTACTTCAACATACTTATCCGCGACTGCAACTGCTAGAAGTTGTTGGATCCGAAAAGAAGAAATACAATGCAGAAACAGTTTCTGTACGTTTGGATTGCCACATTTCAAAATCACGCGTGCTGAATTTCATTGAAGCATTAACTGAATTGATTGACGAATCAAACATTACTGTTGCCTATTACTTCCGCACTGATGGTGATGCTATTTCGAATGTGATGTTGTTCTTCACTAACGGAAGGCAAGGTGTAACAACATTACCGTTCACCGTAAATCTGTTGCTTCTGGAACAACGAATTGATGAAAAGATGAAGCAGTTCGATGCGCACAGTGGTTTCCATTCCGATGTTGAATATCCCGCGAATGGTATGCGGAATATTATGCGCATGAAAGATGAAGAATTTATATTGGGATAACAGAATTAAAACACACTCTAAATCACAAGTAAATCTCACTAAAAACAGCTTCGATGATTTATCCGGAATCTGAAAGATTAAAACTGATACCGCTCAGCGCCGCTGAAGTGGAAATGTATCAGGCTTGTGATTTCTCCTTTGAAAATCATTTTCAACTCGCACATCATCCGCGACAACTCGATGCCAATGTGCAACGTGCACTGCGCGAAAAAGTGATTCCGTCAATCAATAACGATCCTGCGAACCATTTATTCCATACGCTTTGGGTTGCGATCGACAAAGCAATAAACACTGTGGTTGCAGGAATTGTTTTTAAAGGTCCGCCCGACACAGAAAACAAAATTGAATTCGGCGCCGGAACTCTGGAAGGATTTATGAATCGCGGTTATATGACGGAAGTGACACAATTAATGTGCGCCTGGACGAAAAATAATTTGCCGGGAGTTCGAATTACAGCACAAACAAAAGTGGATAATTACGCTTCACATGCGACATTGACCAAGAGTGGCTTCCAAATAACGTCAAAACACGCTGAATTCTGGGATTGGGAATATTTATAATTGCATTGATGAATTCGCGTAGGAAGAGCGTCAATTATTTATAATTTTAGCTCGGCTGTCCCCCCGGTCAAAGTTTATTATTGTCTAACATGACACCGGGAAGAAAACTCGCAATTCGTACTGCACTTATTTCTTTGATCAGTGGTTTGATCTGGATATTCACCAGCGATCAAATTTTACTTCAGTTGAGTGAAATTTTCAATTGGGAGTTGAATACGATTACCAGAATTCAAAATGTCAAAGGTGTTTTCTTCGTGATTGTAATGGCGTTTGTCATTTACAGTCTTTCGCATAGTGATTATCTCAAATTCGCAGCCAAAGAAAAGCAGTACCGAGAATTGTTTGATGCGAATCCGGCACCAATGATCATCTTCGATATTGAGACGCTGGCTATTCTCAGATGTAACAATGCCGCCATTCAGAAATACGGATATTCAAGACAAGAGTTCAAGGCGCTGACACTAGTGGATATTCGCCCTGAAGGAGAGGAAACCAGACTCAGAAGATCGGTTTCATCAGAGGATGTGGAACTGGCTGACAAAGGTCTGTGGCTGCATAAGAAGAAAAACGGTGATGTTTTCTGGGTGCATGTATTCTCTCATCGAACGGAGTTTCGCGGAATAAAAGCGCGGCTTGCATTGTTGTTTGACGTTCACTCTTCAGTGGTAACACAGAATAAAATCAATGAGCAAAACATCCGACTGAAAAGGATCAATTGGTCACAGTCGCACGATTTGCGTGCACCGGTAGCGCAGATCATGGGTTTGACTGACCTCATCAATTACAGTGAACCTTCAGATCCCGCCAATCGTGAAATTATTGCAAGAATCCACAAAGCTTCTAAAGCACTTGATGAAGTGGTAAGAGAAATTTCAGCTCAGACGTACGAAACCTACAAGATTACGGGAGAATCGCCGGAGACGGATTCAGAATCAGGAGTGAATTGAAGGTATTACAGATCCCAATCCGTTTTTCTTCTCGATTTCCCTGGCTCGAAATACTCTTTGTGTTCAAGTACGCCTTGTCTTCTTCGGCGGAGTTTATACCGAGCGCAGCTGAGGTGCTCAGTTTGACAAGGCAATTGCGAAAGAGGAAAAGAATTTTAAAGATCCCAGACCGTCTTACGACGGCTTTTCCATGGCTTGAAATACTCTTTGTGTTCAAGAATGAATGCCATGAAAAAATAGAGAATCACAGGTGAGCCGACAGTGAAGAATGAAAGATAGATGAAGTACATTCTGATTCGCGTCGGACGAATGGAGAGTTTCTTTCCCCACCAATCGCATACTCCGAAAGCTTTAGTTTCGAACCAAGCCGCGATAGAATCTATGTGCTTATTTCCTGTCATTGAAGCACTAAAAATACGGAACAGAATAAAGCCATGCAAGATCAACGTACAAATACATGTTCTTTCTTAATAACTGTTGGCTCTCATTGATTCTAAAACGCCCTGCGATTCAAGCGCGTTTGCGCAAGGATGTCCGGATTTAAGAATGATCGAATTCTCCTCTGCAGGTAATTGCGAAAGCAGTTCAATAGAGGAGTTCCGAAGATTTGTATCGACATTCATTTCTCCGTAATACCAGCGAAACAGTGCAACTACATTAATCAGGATAGAGTTGATAAAACTGTTGCCCGTTCGCTTTACCGAAGGAGCAGATGGCTGCCCGAATCGAGAATGTGTTTGCCAATATTCTCCGGACTGAACTTTCAGCATACTTCGTAAATCTGCAAGTGAAGAAGAATGAACAGCATCATTCATTAACTGATCGTGCTGATGAAGAACGACCGCCAACTGAGAAATCCGTATGCAAGGGAAATTAACAGGGCGCATCCCTTTCTGTTTCCAGCTTACGGGCGACATCGCACGCAATCCGAATTTACTTTTCAATGTCTGATAACGAGCGCGTAAATCAATAGTATAATTGTCGGTGCAATCTTCATTTATCAAACCTGATTGCCCGAACAATACCGCTTCAATTTCTGAGAGCGAATGCCGTTGTCGCCGAATCACGATTGGCGGAGTAACGACCGCAAGATTTTCAAAAGGCAGCGCGTTGTGATGATTCCCGAATGCCGCGAAGAAGATTCTGTGAAATAATGCATCAGTATCGCCACGCAAGGCTTCAGGAAGCAATTTTAACTCGGCAGATTTTCTTTGCAGTCGGCGAATCGCAAACTCTTCCGGAGAAATCGCGACGATTTCAGTTTTACGCTTTGCTTTCCTGCGTTGTTTAATCACAGGCAATACGAGAACAACCGGAATGTCACCGTTCGACTTCTGAACTTCACGATCGTGCTGAACAACCACGTGTAAAACAACATTGTCGTACGCAGGATCAACATGGTGTTTATGCTCGAACCATTCCGAACTTTTAAAGTGAATCTCCACAGAACCATACCAAACCACATCGTCGATCCGAATACTTGCATTGAAAAAATCCGGGCCGCTTCCTGTATTCAGAAATCCGGGATGTAAAACTGCTATCGACTTTCCGCACTCCGAACGCAATTGCATAGTTCTGTACGGATGTTGACTCCAGAAATTTTGTATTTCCGCTTCATTTCTAAACTTCATTTTGCAACGTTAACACGAAACAAACTTGTCTTGCGTTAATTAAATACTTACAACCGTGTGTAATCATTTAATCGGTTGTAACCTGTATTTTTGATTCAAATACGCCCCTTGTGAATCTGTTTCTTTACGCAATTACCGCACTTTTCATCGCCTGGATCTGGGTGGATTATTTCCGTCTGATTGATGTGTTCGACAGAAACAGTTTGTTCCGTGTAACGATCGTATTTTTTCTGGGAGCCGCAACGGTTCTTCCTGTGATGTTCACCGGAGACTATATGATCACACCCCTGGGTTTGGGCCTGAATGGAGATTTCGTCAATGACCTTTTCTATTGCGTTGCAGGAATCGGAATGCCCGAAGAGATCATGAAAATAGTGCCACTCGGTCTTGCATTTCTTCTGTTTCGAAACCATGTTCGTGAACCACTTGATGTAATTGCGTTTTCAGTTATCGGAGCTTTGGGATTTTCTGCTGCAGAAAACTTCAAATACTTCGCTATTTACGGAGCAGAAATCATCAGCGCACGTTCCATTCTTTCTACTGTTGGTCATGCTGTGTTCACTTCTGTTTTCGCTTATGGATTTGTATTGGCGATTTACAGAAATACAAAATATCCGTTCTGGACAGTCGCAGGATTTCTGATGCTCGCTGCATTGATTCATGGATTGTTTGATTTCTTTCTGATGTACGATGGATTTTCCGGTTATGGATGGATTCTGATGATTGTGCTTTTCATGATCGGAATCTCCTTATTCGCGACAATACTAAACAACGCGCTTAACATTTCTCCATTCTTCAGCTATAAGAAAAGCGTCCATTCTTCACGTGTTACACAACGGATGTTTCTCTATTATTTTGTTTTGTTTCTTACACAATGTGTAATTGTGACCTGGCAGAAAGATCTGAAATCAACCTTACAAATGGTGATCAGCAATTCCTATTCCATCACTCCAATCATTGCTGTAACGGCCTTACGTTTGAGCAGATTCAAACTGATTGCAGGTAAATGGCAGAATCTGAAAGCGGAACTTCCGTTCAAAATTGCATTCGGAGAATATAACGGAACAACGACGTTCATCGGATTCCACCTTATCATCAAGGGAGAACCTTTCAACGATTATCATCTCAACCGCCATGTAGGCGAATATATCTTTCTCTGCCCTGCTACACGGCAATCAACGTATCTGAAAAAATGCAGACACGCATTTATTCGCGATAAAGTATTTTTAAACGGAGAACAGGCCTATTTCATAACAGATATTTTTCTTGAAGGGAAAAGCGGTGTCCACGAAACAGTTTTAATACAGGCTAAAACAAGTGGCAGAACCTCGTTTGGAGATTTTCCAGTTGTAGCCGTTCGTGAAGCGCATCTCAATGAATTGACACCGGGAAGCGATCAAATCAAAACAGGATTTTTGGAATGGGCAGCAGTTCGACCTGAAGAGAAAATATAACAACTACCGTTGGTTACGACGCTTTTCCTGTCGGGTTTGTTTCGCGACAAAATCCTGATCTTTATTCTGTACCGGAGAATTTTTCATTCTGAAAATCGCTTTGAACGGATACGCCATTTGTCCCCAGAAACTTTCAGGCACATCATTATCCGGAATTCCGAGAACGGGTTCTTTGTCTTTCGGATTGTAAAAAGAACCGAAAAGCAAATCCCAAACTGCCAATGAGGAAGCGTAATTCACTCCGTATTTCCCGGGAATATTTCTGGAGTGATGCCAGAAATGTGTTTCAGGTGTAATGAAAATGTATTTCAGAAATCCCCAATTGATTCGAATGTTACAGTGTGAAAGGAATGTTAGCATGTACGCGATCCAAACATACCAGATCACGTAATCTGCTGTTTTAAATCCGCACAAAGCGAAAGGAATCCAGAAAGCAGGTTTCAGAACGAGATATTCACCGAAATGAAAGTGACGCGTGGATGCAAAGCCGAGTTGTTCCTGTGCGTGATGAATTTTATGAAACTGCCAGAGAAAATTACTTCTGTGCAAAACAAAGTGAGCGCCCCATTGCAGAAAATCTATCACCACGAAGAAGACGATAAATCTGAGATAAGGAGGCAATGCATCGTGCAGGTTGAACAAAGGCGTTGCAATTCCGGCGCTGTTGAACATTTTCAAAACAACAAATTCCACTGCAGTAGCAACAGCGTACAGCCCTATGGCTTGAATTGCAAAATCAATGAAGAATAAGTAGAGAAGATCTGTCCAGAATCCCTTTCTTCCGATCACAGGATAATTCAATCGCTTCGGAGCCAATTGCTCAATGGAGAACGTAATGGCATAAACGAGGAAAAGATATATAAGCGGATTGTGTACATCCGGGTCTTTAAACGAGTGTGTCAGATACGTCCAATACATGCTGAACGATTGACTCACTGTCTCTCCAAACGATAATGGTATTGCTTCCGGCATGCAGTAAAGTTACAAAACCTGCCGGCGCCGATCAATCAACGAAGCAAAGCCGTCTCAACTTTTTCAGGAAAGATGCCCACTCCCTTTGACGAAACCAGTAAATAATCCGGATTAGGACGATACTTCGATACGTCAGTCTTGAAATCATTACACAGAAATACCCCGATGATGTCTTCTTTGTCTACATGCTCTTCGCTGTTCATTTCGGCAGCAGGACTTCTTCTGTCGATAATGAAAACAAATCCGTTTTCCTGTTCTGCCGCTCGCGTGGTAACCTGCGCATCATTGTGCATGAGATCGCGTACAAGAGAATGAAGAAGTATCAGAAATTCTTTGTTGTATGCGATGTTTCCCGGAATGATTCCCAACTCCGGACTCTGCAGACTTCCCGCAAACAGATGCGCAGATGAATTTCGTTTACGAAGTTCTGCTGTCGTGAATGGTGATAGCAGATGAATTTCATTTCCGTTATCGGCCAGAACCGAAACATGTAATTGCATAATTCTCTTTTTGCAAAAGTAGAGATTACTTTACCGTACACAATTGCAATTCATGAAGATTTGCTCTGCGATTGAACACGAATGATTGCCACGATTTACTGACTTCATCTTTTAACGCTTTATTGGCACGATACCTGAACGAATCCCAGAATTCCCTTTCCGAACCGTACACAACCCATCTCACTTTATTGTTTTGATGAATCGCAATCTGATGATTGATCTTTTCTTTGTTGGCTTTTACATAATCAAAATGATCCGGTGAAACGCGCAAGTACATGGCGTAGTCGACCTGACCGCTGTTAGGATGCTCAATATTGTGTTTGATGATGATAAAATCCCAATCGAAAAGAGCAGCAATCACAACCAACGCATACGCAAACCATGAGTTCATCCGGTAAACATGATGTGATGAGTACTTACGCAACACTTTCAGAAGAATCATGATCAAACTGAATGTGATCACTGCCAGCAGGAATAACAGGAACACTCGACCGTAAGCCAGTCCGTGCCATTTGATGTAATACCAATCGCGAAGAAAAACGGAATAGGTCATGATGAGATTCTGTACAATCCAGATCACTGATAGTATTTTCAGCGGTTTGGATTTGCTGTAAAAGTTCAGATTGCCTTTGAAGAAGAATGCAACTATGAAAACCGACAATACAATGCAGAACGACAACACCCACATTCCGGCATGAACGAAATCCATCAAACTGAAATTCTCCGGCACCTCGAATGAAATCCACAATGTTTTTATGTCGATCCAATTCACTACCGCCAGAAGTAAATTGAGCAGGGTGAATAACATTACCCCCGACAACATTCTGTAATGCAGTTTCCTTGCGGGATTGTACGTGAAGCGTTGACGTACGCGTTGCAATACACGATCTCCATTGGAAAGTCCGGTGCTGACTTTCGGTGTAACCAGAAAGAATATTGCCATCCATACCGCCCAGATCATGAAGAAGAAATATTCCCATGAAATCTTCTCAAGGATTTCAATCAGCACATCAATCACTTTCTGATTGGCTTTCCGAAAATGCGGACTTCCGAGCAGATACAGGAAGTAAAACAAGATCAATGCAGCGATGGGAACAATTATCAATCGAATCCATTTTCCAAATGAAGTTGAAGAACTCATTCCCATTGTTCTGCCAACTCGCGGAATCTTCTGAAAATTGAGAGGCACCAACACAAGTGAAATGAACGACTGTGCTGACAAATAAAGCGGAATGTTCAACGGACGCATAAAAACCGCTGTAACAAAAAGAAAAAGAGAAACAATATTCGCAAACAATGCCCAACCCGGTCCGTGAAGAAAAACCATAAAAGCGGAAATCAGCGCTCCGGTAAGAAACGCAAGAGCGGTTGTATTCTTTATTGCATCACGATTAGATGCAAAGACGAAAAGTGCAACGATTAATGTGTAAACGGGAATATTCAGTCCGGGTTCCTGATGCCAGAACAGCCAGGAAAAGACACCGGTCAATGCCGGTATCAGAAAAAGTTTGAGTTTCATTCTGCCAGGTTTCAGTGCATGAACGCGGTTACATGCCCTTTATTGCAGCGTGATTGTTAAAATCTGAAAAACCATTCACGTGTAACCCTAACAAACAGAACTAAACTGTCACTGAAACAAAAAAGCTCCTCCGGAATCCGAAGGAGCTTTCTGTTATCTGAAAACGAAAATTACATTCCGAGTTTCTTCTTCAAGTTTGTATCCAAGGCATCGAGGAACTCCTCAGTATACAAATAATGTTCGCCATGCTTCACATTGTTACCGTGAGCGCACACTGCAAGATCTTTCGTCATCTTGCCGCTTTCAACGGTTTCAATGCAGACCTGCTCCAACGACTGTGCGAAACGCACGAGTTCCTGATTGCCATCAAGCTTGCCACGGAATTCCAATCCACGTGTCCAAGCGAAAATAGATGCAATCGGATTTGTAGAAGTTGGTTTGCCTTTTTGATGTTCGCGGTAGTGACGAGTCACAGTACCGTGAGCCGCTTCCGCTTCCATGATTTTTCCATCCGGAGTCATAAGTACAGAAGTCATCAAGCCCAAAGAACCGAATCCTTGTGCAACTGTATCTGATTGTACGTCGCCGTCGTAGTTTTTACAAGCCCAAACGAATTCACCATGCCACTTCAATGCAGAAGCAACCATGTCGTCGATCAGACGGTGCTCGTAAACAATGCCCGCTTCTTTGAACTTTGCTTCGTACTCGTTCTTGTAGATTTCTTCGAAGATATCTTTGAAGCGACCGTCATATTTTTTCAGGATCGTGTTCTTCGTAGAAAGATACAAAGGCCACTTCTTCATCAATGCCATATTGAAGCATGACTGAGCGAACCCGCGGATAGAAGACTCTGTATTGTACATACAAAGTGCAACACCGTCGCCTTTGAAATTGAATACTTCGAAAGATTGAGGCGCACTGCCATCTTCAGGAGTGAAAGTCATTGTAAGCTTTCCTTTTCCTTTGATCACAGTATCTGTTGCGCGGTACTGATCTCCGAATGCGTGTCGACCAACGATGATCGGCGCAGTCCAATTCGGAACCAAACGCGGAACGTTGTTGCAAACGATAGGCTCGCGAAAAACGGTTCCGTCAAGAATATTACGGATAGTGCCGTTTGGCGACTTCCACATCTGTTTAAGATTGAATTCCTTCACACGCTCTTCATCCGGAGTAATCGTAGCGCATTTGATTCCAACCTGATATTTCTTGATTGCTTCCGCAGCATCAACAGTTACCTGATCGTTAGTTGCATCACGGTGCTCAATTCCGAGATCGTAATATTTAATATCGATTTCCAGGTAAGGGAGAATCAGTTTATCCTTGATAAACTTCCAGATGATTCTTGTCATCTCATCACCATCCAGCTCAACAACCGGATTGGCTACTTTAATCTTGCTCATAGTGTGTGTGTAATTTAAGGACGGTAATATTAATAAAAATTGATGTGCTAGTAATCAAGATCAAGGTCAAACGTTTGACGGAGTTTCTGTAAACTCGGATTGATTTCCGCTAGTCGTTTGAATTTATCCTGAATGGTATACAAACGCTGCTCACCTTCTTCCTTGCTCAGGATTATTTCAAGAGAGAACACATTATTGCGCAGCTTTTCACGAAGGAAACTCATCAAAGTGGTCTTGTCGCCGTTGATGCGCTCTTCCGCCATTTTATTGTGAACTGTAAACGTTACAAGATACGAATTCACCAAAACCGGATTATTCATAACGAAGTACGAGTAATCGGTGCTCTTGCCCTGAGAATTCAGCCAAGACGCATATTCTTTCCACACCTGTTCGAGAACGGTTTGCGTAAATGGATTTTCCATTCGTGCACCGATCTGCGGTGAAGGTTCCGCAGATTCCTGTGAAACAGCCTTCTTCTCCTGGTTGATCACTCCTGACAAACCGCCGGATCGTACGAAAGTGCGTTTTACGGGAGTGGTTGACACAGACGACCCACCGGACGAAGCTGTTACGGCTTGTTGTGCAACTGTATTCACCGGCTGAACCGGAACTTTATTCTCTGAAACGGGCTG
>JBJOKQ010000015.1:0-30753 GCA_046046005.1 Bacteroidota bacterium
AACAGACAAAAAGCAATGTCCTATCTGGCTTTGGGTGAAATCAGTTTTGCTCAGCAGGATTATCTCCGCGCAGGAGCTTACTACGACAGCACAATGATGTTCCTTCCGAAGGAAGCGAAGAACTACAATGAAATCAACGAAAAGAAAAAAAGCCTTTCAACGTTGGTGCGTTACATCAATATTGTTGAACGCGAAGACAGTTTACAGAAAGTAGTTACGTTGTACGGTGGCGACACTACAACTTTGTATGCCTACATCGACAAAAAAATTGCTGAAGCTAAAAAAGAAGAGGAGCGCAAGAAAAAAGAGCTGGAAGATAAAATGAACAATGGCGGTTCGGGCAACAACATTCTGGTGAATAACCAAAACAATCAGAACAACCAGAACCAAGGCGGCGCACAATGGTATTTCTATAATCAGAGTACAATAGGATTTGGCGTGAACGAATTCACGCGCAAGTGGGGCAACAGAAAACTGGAAGACAACTGGAGACGTGCGAATAAGGAAACTTTCATTGAAGAAGAATCCGGTGATGACAAGAAAGACACTTCAGCAGTGAAGAGCGGAAAATTGGCGAGCAATCAGACACGCGAATACTACCTCAAGGATCTTCCGATGACTCCTGAGAAAATTGAAAAATCTAACGAGCTCATTGCAGATGCGTATTACAATCTGGGATCGATTTACAAAGACCAGTTGAACAATCTTCCGAAAGCAGCGGAAACATTTGAGTTGCTTTGCTCTCGCTTCCCGAAACACAAATACGCGTTGCAATCGCATTTCCAGTTGTACCGCATCTATCAGAAAACAGGAGATAAAGCCAAAGAGAAAATTCACAGCGATTACATTTGCACCAACCATCCTGCAAGTGATTACTGCCAGCTGATCACCAATCCTGAGCATGAATCACAAGTGCTTGCTGAGCGTGAAAAAGTTCGCATCTATTACGATTCAACTCTTGTTCAATACGAGCGCCGCAATTTCCCTGTTGTGGTTTCGCGATGCAACTATGCGGATTCAACTTTCGGAACGAAGCACGAACATGCTGCGAAATTCGCCTACCTGCGTGCTTTGAGTTACGGTAAAACACAGGGAACGCCTCAGATGGAATCCGCATTGGTAAAACTGATCGACACGTATCCGAAAGATCCGATCAAAGCTGAAGCGCAGAAGATGCTGGACTTCCTCCGTAAAACAAACGGCAAAGGCGGCGTAATCAAGTCAGACACTTCTGCAACAAAATCAGGTTACACGACAAACGACAAAGTTGAGTTTCAATACATGGTTGTTGTGCAAACCGGTAAAGGCGACATCAACAAATTCAAAACCGCTTTGTCTGATTTCAATACAGCCAATTATTCATCTGCCCGATTGGAAATTACCAGCATGGTAATTGATGCAACGCGTCAGATCATTCTCGTGAAAAAATTCGCAGATCAGAAAGGTGCAATGAGCTATTACAACAACCTGAACGCACATCCGGAATTGTTCGCTTGGCTCAACGCCGGCACTTACACTCCCATGGTTATTTCAAGCGAAAACTTCGGTAATTTCTTCCGCACAAAAGATGTCGACGGATACACCAAATTTTTCAACGACAACATTCTGAAGAAGAAGTAAGCCGTTCACAGATTGTGAATTGTGAACAACTTCTGCTTGGCTGCAAGTTTCGCTTTCTTAACTTTGAACAAACAGTACGGTTATGTTCAACAACAAAAGCAATACTCCCATGCGCAATTCTGCTCCTGATTCAGGCACAGTAAATATCATCGGCTCCGGCACTTCAATTGAAGGTGATGTGGTTTCCGGCGGAGACATCCGCATTGACGGATCACTCAAAGGCACATTGCGCACACGCGGGAAATTGGTTGTTGGTCCAACCGGCTCCATCGAAGGTGAAGTTTCGTGTCAGAACGCTGACGTTTCCGGAAATATCCGCGGTAAAATCAACGTAACAGAATTGCTCGCACTCAAAGGTTCTGCGAAAGTGAACGGCGAAATCAGCACAGGAAAACTGGCTGTTGAACCAGGCGCTGACTTCTCAGGATCATGCAGCATGGGCGGCGTGGTGAAAGATATTCAGCATGAACAGCCCGAAGCAAAACTCGCCGAAAAAACCGCATAACGATTTTGCCAAATACGGCAGCATGGCTACTTACATGGCCGTGATAATTACTGCCGGTACTCTTGGCGGACGATGGCTCGACAACAACGTTCCGCTTACACCTAAAGTTCCTATTTACACCATTGTGCTTTCACTTGTGTCCGTGTTTGCGGCGCTTTGGTATTTCATTCGCGACTTCCTGAAAAAATCATGAAGAAATTCTGCTTTTTTCTTCTGTTGATCTTTTCGCTATCATGCGATGTTGCTGCTTTTACTCCGGGATATTCCGGCAATGGTATAATGTATGCGCAAGCCGGTGTAACCAATTTCAGACCGTTTCGACTCAACGAATACCTGCGCTCGCAAATAGCGGGCAATGAGTTTGAATATTTCGCCTGCGCTGGAGTTGGTTTCAATACGGAAACCGGAATCGCGCGACCTGATAAATCGCTGGACGCGCACTTCGGTTTCAACTACTATTTTCGTCAGCGTTCCGACTTCGGGATGTTCGTTCCATCCTCAATGGAAATTACAGGGTGGGAATTGAATACGAGCCTATACGGATTTGATTTTCTTGCGCCACGATGGATTGATCTCACCGCAGCTCCGGGAGTTTCTTGGGGCTCGTTGAGAATGAAATATTCTGATTCGAACGAAAGTTTTCACTTCAGAAATATTTTCATCGCTCCGCATGTGCGTGCGGAATTGCGATTGAATCTTGCATTCATCACTATCGGCGCGCGCTGGTCGTACCGCTGGGATGTTACAGGTTCTGCCTGGAAGACAATCGGAAATTCCAACAACCTTTATTTCCCGGGCTACCGTTTTCGCGAAATGCAATACATGGTGTATCTTGGGTACAGAATAAACTGGAAAGACAAATGAGAAAGTATATAGCATTGTTGGCAATCTTTATTAGTGTTACTGCATTTGCCGGTGGAAACGGAAATCCATACGCAATCAATCTGCATTTGAAAAAACCTGCAGACATTGATCGTGAATCTTTCCTTACAGAAAACAAAGAAGGTCGCGGATTAAGTTTCGGTTACAACGAATTTGCTTCCGCAAATCTGAACAACTGGCTTGATGCGAATACTTCAACCAGCAGTGCATTCGCTGATAATTATCTCACTGTAGGTTTTGATAATTTTCAGAACAACGGGAAACATTACGACGGTATCAGTTCGTTCGGGTTCATCATTCCTCAGAAAGTAAATGCAGGGATGAACGACTCACTGAAAATGCGTCTCTCCGGTTGGCATTTAACTACCAGTGCGTTCGGCTATGATATTGTAAAGGGTGAAGTTGTAACGTTGGCTATCGGTCCGGCGTTTGCCTGGGGAAATCTGAAAATGCGTCGCGATGTGAACGGTGCAAAAACGAAATACACTAACCCGTTTGTTGCGCCCGGCGGACGTGCAGAAATCCGTTTTGATATTGCCAACTTCATTATTGGCGGGCGTGTTACGTATCGCTACGACATCACCAATACATTATGGAAACGAAAAGATGATATGATGCCGATACTTCCCGAATATGGCAACAGCGGTCTCGCATTCTTCGGCTACATCGGAATCATGATCGGTAAAGATGAAGATACTTCAACGCGTACCGACACTGCTCCTGCTCCGCGCGACTGATCTGCCAACTGAAATAAGTACCTTCGCCGCATGAGCGCTCAAGTTCGTTTGCTTATTTCATTTGTTCTCTTTGCGATTATTATTGCCTGCGCGCAATTCGTGTTTAATCTTTATGCGCCGGCGAATTTTCAGACCAATATGGCGTGGTTGATTTACTCAGTCGTAACCGGAACCACAGGAGCCATTCACTTTTTCCTGATTCGCGCTGCAGCGAAAGATCCGAAAGCCTTTGTTCGTGGATTTATGGCGGCTAACACCATTAAAATCTTCATCTATCTGGGATTCATGGTGTTGTATGCGTTTTCGGTGGAAAGCGGTGCCGGTCCGTTTATCGGTCATTTCGGAGCTTACTACCTGATTTTCACCGTTTTCGAGATTACCACGCTGTACCGCCATCTTCTCCCTAAA
Organism: Bacteroidota bacterium; assembly: GCA_046046005.1. Classification (GTDB taxonomy): domain Bacteria; phylum Bacteroidota; class Bacteroidia; order Palsa-965; family Palsa-965. Next base: position 4,153 of record JBJOKQ010000015.1, read on the forward strand.
AGATAGCGCCCGGATTCTTCAAGGATTCAGCCGAACCGGCTTTTTGCAACTCGACCTAATTCCATCAAAAGAAAGTCGATGAGATTGCAAAAATGCTTGACCAAAATCCTTCTTTGCCCCAAACATTATCAGTAAGTTTGCGCCCGAAAACGCCCGAACATGGGAGTTTCGACATTAACGAACTGATTTGCAATGAATTACAAAGCATTTCGCACACAATTACTCGTTTTAGCAGGTTTTCTGCTCTTCTCGACATACGCTTTCGCTTACGATCCTGATGCTGTGGGCGCTCACTTGAACGCTGACACTACGAAAAAGGAAGCAGCAGCACACGAAGCAGGACACGGTGATGAAAAATTCAACCCGGGCGAAATGATCATGCATCACATCGCTGATGCGCACGATTGGCACATCTACGGAAACCTTCACATGCCGCTTCCTGTTATTCTGAAAACAGATAAAGGCTTTGAATTTTTCTCTTCAGGAAATTTCCGCAATCGCGATACGCACGCAGAGCAGCCTTACAAAGGAACACACTACACGTATGCGTTGCATCACGGTAAAATTGTTGTGTGGGATAATGTTATGCATAAAGAAAACGAAGAAGCAACGCATCACCTTCTCGATCTTTCCATCACTAAAAACGTTATCACACTTTTCATTCTTGTTGGATTGATGCTAGGCATTTTCCTTACAGTTGCTAAAGCATACAAGAAGCGCGAAGGTCAGGCTCCGAAAGGCATTCAATCATTCGTTGAGCCGCTTATCGTTTTCATTCGCGATGATGTCGCCAAAACCAGCATAGGACCGAAGTACCAGAAATTCATGCCGTACCTTCTTTCTGTGTTCTTCTTCATCTTCTTCTCTAACCTTCTCGGTTTGATTCCTTTCTTCCCGGGCGGAGCAAACTTCACAGGAAACATTGCAGTTGCAATGGTGCTTGCAGTTCTTACATTCATCATCACTGTAATTAACGGTAACGGACATTACTGGCGTCACCTTTTTGCGATGCCGGGCGTTCCGGTTGGAGTTTTGATCATTCTGACTCCGATTGAAATCATGGGATTGTTCCTGCGTCCGTTCGTATTGATGATTCGTTTGTTTGCGAACATCTCTGCAGGTCACATCATCGCTCTCGCATTCTATTCACTGATCTTCCTCTTCGCTAACGGCGGGGAATCTGCAGGAGCAGGTTACGGAGTTTCAGTTCTTTCAATCGCTTTCACCGTGTTCATGATGTTCATGGAACTTCTGGTTGCCTTCCTTCAGGCGTACGTTTTCACATTGCTTTCCGCAATCTATTTCGGATCAGCAGTGGAAGAACACCACCACGAAGAACATGCAGATCACGCACACGCTCATTAATCAGTAATTGTTTAACCTAAATATATAATCATCATGTCAAACATTCTTTTACAAGCTGCTGAAGCTGCTACAACCGGTCACGGTATTGCTGCTCTTGGCGCAGGACTTGCTGCAATCGGAGCTGGTATGGGTATCGGCCGTATCGGTGGCAGCGCGCTCGAATCAATCGCTCGTCAGCCAGAAGCTGCGAACGACATTCGCGCTAACATGATTCTTACTGCCGCTCTCGTTGAAGGTGCAGCTTTCTTCGCGATGGTAGTAGGCTTGCTCGTTGCTATCAAGTAATTGCAGGCAAAGATGCTTTCTGTAACTCCGACGGTTGGTCGGAGTTGCGGAACATCAGTTAAACAATTGAAGTAAAAACGAAACGAATAAAAAACAGATAATATGGGACTGATACTGCCGGATACCGGGTTAGTGATCTGGATGTCGATTACCTTCCTGATCGTTCTCTTCATTCTCAAGAAGTTCGCATGGAAACCTATTCTTAAAGGAATCCACGATCGAGAATCTTCAATCGAGAACGCATTGAAAGCTGCTGAAAACGCGAAAGCGGAAGTAGCTAACCTGAAAGCAGAGAACGAACGTATTCTTGCTGATGCCCGTGCTGAACGCGATAACATGATCCGCGAGGCTCGTGAACTCCGTGAGAGCATGATTTCTGAAGCGAAAAACAAAGCGAAAGCAGAAGGAGAGAAAATGCTGACTGCTGCACGCGAAAGCATTCACAATGAAAAGATGGCTGCTATCACTGATTTGAAAAATCAGGTGGCGCAGTTGTCAATCGACATCGCTGAAAAAATTATTGCCCGTGAACTTTCTTCTGAGAACAAGCAGAAAGAACTCATCGGCGATCTTCTGAAAGAAGTTAAACTCAATTAATCCATGAGAGAATCAAGAGTATCGCATCGTTACGCCAAGTCGCTGCTGGATCTTGCCCTTGAAAAAGGACAACTCGAGCAAGTGCATGAGGATATGCGGTTGATTCTGACAACTGTTCAGGAAAACCGCGAACTCAGCGTAATGCTGCGCAGTCCGGTTATTAAAACCGACAAGAAGCAGGATATTCTCAAAGCCATCTTCGGCGGTAAAATCGGGGTAATCCCGACAGAATTCGTTGACATCATCACACGCAAACGTCGTGAAGGTGAACTCGAAGCAATCGCTGAAGCATTCATCACACAATACCGTCGTCACAAACAAATTCTGACTGCTGTTATTACTACTGCAAGCGGACTCGACGACAAACTGCGTGCGCAGGTTCTTGAGATTGTAAAGCAATCTGCCGGAGGCAAAGCTGTTGAGTTGATTGAGAAAACTGATAAGGCACTGATGGGCGGATTTATTCTGCGCGTTGGCGATAATCAGGTTGATGCTTCCATCCTGCGTCAGGTAAGAAACTTAGAAAGAAACTTTAGTGAAAACCCGTATATAAAAGAGTTCTAAGATTCGGGCGCAGGAATGTGCGTCTCCGATCTCAGTTCTCAAAACTCATATCTCAAATAAAATGGCAGAAGTAAAACCAGCGGAAGTATCCGCAATCCTCAGACAGCAACTTGCAGGATTCAAATCGGCAAAAGAACTTGAAGAAGTAGGAACAGTTCTTCAGGTAGGTGACGGTATCGCGCGTATCTACGGTCTTTCAAACGTAGGTTACGGTGAGCTCATCGAGTTCGAAAACGGACTTCAGGGCATCGCTCTTAACCTTGAAGAAGACAACGTAGGTGCCGTATTGCTTGGTACTTCTACAGAAATCCGTGAAGGTTCAAGCGTTAAGCGCACAGGCCGCATTGCATCTATCAAAGTAGGTGAAGGAATGCTCGGTCGTGTTGTGGATACTCTTGGAAATCCAATCGACGGTAAAGGCCCGATCAAAGGTGAACTTTATGAAATGCCGCTCGAGCGCAAAGCGCCGGGTGTAATTTATCGTCAGCCGGTAACTGAACCTCTTCAGACAGGTATCAAAGCGATTGATGCTATGATTCCTATCGGTCGTGGTCAGCGTGAGTTGGTAATCGGTGACCGTCAGACAGGAAAGACTGCGGTTTGTATCGATACCATCATCAACCAGAAAGAATTTTACGAAGCAGGTAATCCTGTATTCTGTATCTATGTTGCTGTAGGACAGAAAGGCTCTACCGTTGCTAACGTAGTGCGCGTTCTTGAAGAGAACGGCGCAATGCCATACACAATTATCGTTGCTGCTCCGGCTGCAGATCCTGCTCCGATGCAGTTCTACGCGCCGATGACGGGTGCCGCAATCGGTGAATTCTTCCGTGACACCGGTCGTGCTGCACTGATCGTTTATGATGATCTGTCAAAGCAGGCTGTTGCTTACCGCGAAGTATCACTCCTTCTGCGTCGCCCACCGGGACGTGAAGCTTATCCTGGTGACGTATTCTATTTGCACTCACGTCTTCTTGAGCGTGCTGCAAAAGTGAACGCATCTGATGACGTTGCAAGAGGAATGAACGATCTTCCTGAGTCCATCAAGCACCTTGTAAAAGGTGGCGGATCATTGACAGCACTTCCGATTATCGAAACTCAGGCAGGTGACGTATCAGCGTACATTCCTACGAACGTAATTTCCATCACCGACGGACAGATCTTCCTGGAGTCGAACCTCTTCAACTCAGGTGTACGTCCTGCGATCAACGTAGGTATCTCTGTATCACGTGTAGGTGGTAACGCGCAGATCAAATCGATGAAAAAAGTTGCAGGTACATTGAAGCTCGACCAGGCGCAGTACCGCGAATTGGAAGCGTTTGCGAAATTCGGATCTGACCTCGATGCTGCTACTAAATCAGTACTCGATAAAGGTTCACGCAACGTGGAAATTCTGAAGCAAGGTCAGTTCTCTCCTTTCCGTGTGGAAGATCAGATTGCGATCATCTACTGCGGAACAAAAGGATTGCTTCGTGATGTTCCTGTGAACAAAGTGAAAGAGTTCGAAGCGGATTTCCTGACATACATGAGAAGCAAGCACGCTAACGTGATGAACGATCTTAAAGCAGGTAAGTTCGACGATAACCTCACTTCAGCAATTGAAGCTGCAGCGAAAGAAATTTCTGCGAAATACAAAGCATAATTTGTCATCCTTCGGCGAGCTTGTGATGAGTGAAGTCGAATTGCTCAGTCTGACAAATTAAGTTGAACCAGAATTAAGTTAAACAAATGCCAAGTTTAAAAGAAGTCCGTAACAGAATCACCTCGGTGTCGTCTACACAGCAGATCACTTCTGCTATGAAGATGGTTTCCGCGGCGAAACTGCGTCGTGCGCAGGATGCCATCACACAGATGCGTCCATATGCAATCAAGCTTCGTGAAATACTTGAAAACCTCAGCGCAAGTCTCGACAGCAGCGAAGGCGTTTATTCCCGCCAGCGTGAAGTGAAGAATGTGCTTGTGGTTGTAGTGACATCCAACCGCGGACTCTGCGGAGGATTCAACTCTTCAGTGATCAAGAAAGTTGTTGCAGATATCCGCGAGAATTATTCCGGCGCTGAAGTTTCTTATTTCACCATTGGTAAAAAAGGCAACGACTTTTTCCGCAAGTCGAAATTCAAAGAAGCATTTGCAGGTGAAAATCTTGAGTCGAACACTTTGTTTGACGGTCTGAAATTCGCCAGAACTGCGCCTATTGCAGAACGCATCATGAAAGCATTTGCTGACGGAGAATTCGACAAGGTTGTGGTTTATTACAACCAATTCAAGAACGCAGCGGTGCAGCTTACACAAGCGGAGCAATTCCTGCCTGTAGTTCCTACTGCGAATGCGAAATCATCCAATACAGATTACATCTTCGAACCGAAGAAAGAAGAAATCGTACAGGATTTGATTCCGCGCTCTTTGAAAACACAGTTGTACAAAGCGCTGCTTGATTCATTCGCTTCTGAACACGGAGCGCGTATGACGGCAATGCACAAAGCAACCGATAACGCGAAAGAGTTGTTGAAGAACCTTAAGATCTCTTACAACAAAGCGCGTCAGACCGCAATTACCAACGAAATCCTCGAGATCGTGGGCGGTGCGGAAGCGTTGAAAGGATAATACCGAACAGAATAACCGGAAAAGGCTCTTCATTCACGAAGAGCCTTTTTTGTATTTTAGAACAAACGAATCTCAATGCAATCACAAGCTTCCACTCCTGACGAATACTACGCAGAACTACCTGATGATCGCCGTGAGGCCATGATAAAGCTGCGCAAAGTGATAAAGAAAAATCTTCCGAAAGGATTTCAGGAAGTGATGAATTACGGGATGCCGGGATATGTTGTGCCGCACAAAATCTATCCGGACGGATATCATTGTGATCCGAAACTGCCTTTGCCGTTCCTCGGATTAGCGTCTCAGAAAAACAGCATCAACTTTTACCACATGGGTATCTATGCAGATCCGAAATTACTTAAGTGGTTTACGTCAGAATTTCCGAAGCACAGCAAGAAGAAACTCGATATGGGCAAGAGCTGCATGCGATTCAAAAAGCCGGAGGACATTCCGTTCGATCTGCTCGGAGAACTCGTTTCGAAAATGTCGCCGCAGGATTGGATTACGTTGTACGAGAAAAATCTGAAGCGCTGATCAGGAAAGCTTGTCGGTCAGAATTTTCACTTCAATTGCAGGAGCGATTCTCTCGTAAAGAATATTGTAAACGCAATTTGTGATCGGCATTTCAACGTTGTACTTCTGATTGATTTCATGAATGCATTTCACAGCGTAATATCCTTCTGCAATCATATTCATTTCCAATTGCGCCATCTTCACGGAATAACCTTTGCCGATCATTGCACCGAACATTCTGTTACGACTGAATTGAGAATACGCTGTAACGAGCAGATCGCCCAGATAAGCTGAACTTTTTATGTCGCGATTAATCGGATGAACAGCATCTACAAAACGTGAAATTTCCTGAATAGCATTGGAGATGAGTACCGCTTGAAAATTATCTCCGTAACCGAGTCCGTGACAAATTCCGCTTGCAATTGCAACAACGTTTTTGAGAACAGCAGACAACTCTGTTCCGAAAATATCATCCGAAACAGTTGTACGAATAAAACGACATGCAATACGATCAGCAACTTCCTGCGCAAACTCCTGCGTTTGTGAAGCCACAGTGAGGTACGAGAGTTTTTCGAGCGCTACTTCTTCGGCATGACATGGTCCGGTGATCACGCCGATATGCGAATACGGAACATTAAAACGCTGATTGAAATAATCGCCGATTATGAGATTCGGTCCGGGAACAATTCCTTTGATCGCGGAAAAAATAATTTTGTTTGTGAATGAATCCGGATTGAGTTCATTCAACGATTCATCAAGAAATGCCGAAGGCACCGCCATGATAATAAGATCGTTGGAGGCAATTACGGCGGAAATGTCTGAGCTCAGATTAAGTTTCGCCACTTCAAATTCAACAGCGCTCAGATAACGCGGATTGTGACGGAACTTCCGAATGGATTCAATCTGCTCCGTATTACGCATCCACCAAGTAATCTTCTCATTTTCCGGAAGTCCGTTGCACAGCATTTTAACAATCGCAGTTGCCCAACTACCTCCTCCGATTACAGCGATTTTTCTGTTCATGATTGCGAAAGTAGATTATTTCCTCTACTAATTTCACCTCTTTTGACTGACATTCGTCTGACAATTGCACGAATTTGATGATATACGGTTCTCGTTGTGTTTTGGCGGGAAAACAATTATATTTGATACTTCTTATCTCTAACCGTAATCATTCTAAAAATGAAAAAGAATCTACTCTTTATTTCTTCGCTTGCACTGGGCGTAACTGCGATTGCGCAGCAGGCACAGCAGGGATGGGTAAAGCTTACACCTGCAGTTGCAAATCGCACTGCAACGTACGCTGCCCCATCTGATAACACTGCTCCTGCAAACACCACTGCACAGACAAACAACAATCGCACACAGTCGAATCCGTCTGCGAACACATTGTTTGCTGAAACTGTAATCGGTAATACAACTTACCCATTGCAAACAAACTCTTCCAACCACACTCGTTTGGTAAACAACGGAGGAATGTTGTCTGCAACGTGGACGTTCTCTTCCGGAGCATGGAACGCATGGGCAGATCGCGGAACAGGATACAACTACTACAACGGAACAACTTGGGGCGCTATTCCAACAACACGCCTTGAAAACGACCGTACAGGTTTTACCAATATCGCAACAGGTTCTTTCGGAGAAATGACAGTAGCGCACAATACAAACGCAATGTCTAACCACTTCGTAACCCGTACTGCAATTGGTTCAGGTACATGGGCAGACAACACGGCTTTGATTTCTGCTGCACCAAACTGGACTTACGGAACTTGGTGGCCACAATTAGCTGCAAGCGGAACTTATATTCACCACATCGCGTTGACAGCACCAACAGGTCTTGCTTCAGGAGGCGGTCCTTACAACAACGGTCAGGACGGAGCTATTGTTTACTCACGTTCATCTGATGGCGGCGCAACGTTTGGTGTACAGAACCAGGTATTGACTCCGTTCGACTCAACACGTTCTGCAGGTTACGGCGGAGACGCTTACGTAATTGACGCTACAGGAAGCACTGTTGCAATTTGCGCAGGCGGAATGGGCGAAGATGTTGTTGTTGCTAAATCAACTGACAACGGTACTACTTGGACAACACACGTTGTACAGGACTTCCCTATTCCACTTTGGACTGCAGATGTTCTGACTGACATCAATAACGACGGACTGGCTGATACAGTTGATACAAACGACGGTTCACTTGCTGTCCTCATCGACAACAACGGAACGGTTCACGTTTGGTATGGCGCAATGCGTATTCTTGACGACAACCTTACTGACGGAAACTACAGCTACTTCCCGGGAACAATCGGTTTGATGTACTGGAATGAAACAATGTCTGCACCTGCAATGATTGCAGGAGTTGTTGATTCACTCAACGACGGTCAACTTGTTGCTGCTGATTGGGGAACTTATCAGGGCTCCCTGACTTCACACCCATCTGCAGGTATTGATGCTGCTGGTAACATCTATGTTACTTATGATGCAGTTTGCGATCTTACTGATGACGGCAACGGTAAAGCTTACCGTAACGTTTATGTTATCGGTTCAACTGATGGCGGTGCTAACTGGACAGCTCCATTGAACGTTGCGAAAGACGATTTCTATGAAAAAGTATTCCCGACAATGGCTCGTACAGTAGACAACAACATTCACATCATCTACCAAAAAGACGACCGTCCTGGTCACGGTATCGGAACTACAAACCCTGATACTGACAACGCAGGTGTAATTCACGACATCGTTTACGTTTCTGTTCCTACAACTTCAATTGTTGGTGTGAAAGAAGAAAACAACGCTGTAACAAACATGAGCGTTTACCCTAATCCTGCTTCTGAAGGTTCAGCTACTCTCGGAGTATCATTGAGCAATGGACAGGAAGTAACTGTAAACGTAGTTAACGCTATCGGTCAGACAGTAACATCAAACGTTCACAACATGAACGCAGGTCTGAACACAGTAAACATCAACACTGCTAACCTCGGTGCAGGAGTTTACTTCGTAAACGTTATCACTGAAAACGGAATGAGAACTGAAAGACTGATCGTTCAGTAATTCAACTCATACAGATAAGGAAAAGCCCTTCGAATACCGGAGGGCTTTTTTTATTGGTAGTCGGGACGATTGCCGTAGATCCCGCGGTGGCCATCTCGCGTGAAGAATCGAACATTGTGTACACGCACAGGAGTTAAATTCGGGGTGTACAAATAAGCGTGTATGCTGTCGGTTTTAAGCAACTCCACTGCAGGTCGTTGTACAAAATACAAGTTCTGCCATCCGCGATCGGAACTGTCAAGCTGATGTTTGGAACTTCCGCCGGTCCACAATAAACGCTCGCCTTCGCGATAATATTCAACCACAGCAATTACCTCGGATTCCGGATTCTCCAATTGAATTGCGGCTGAAAGCCCGATAAGATTGTCAGGGTTGACAATTCCATCACTAACGCAAACCTTTAATACGGGCCCGAACTGACAACTGCTATCCAGTTGCATAAAACAGTTGCTATTATTCTGCATAAGGAAACTGAACAGAAGCTCAGTATTGTTGAGGATAGAATCTGAGTAATATACTTTTCTGCACGGTTCAGGCCACTTATATAAACCGGTGTCTCCTTTTGAAAAGATGCATTCGTAATTGCCAACTACGGACAACCTGAAATCATTGTCTTCTGATTCATCGGCTAATTTAGCAAACACATACACCGCCGAATTAAACCATTCGTGCTCTTCAATGAGGCATGGAAATTTTTCGCGGATAATATCTTCCGCAGCAGGATATGATTCGCGCGTACTCCAACCGTAGACGAAATAATCGGCCGTGGAGTTTTGCACCGCTTCACGAAGTTGAAGCAGCTCTTTCCCGTCGAAGCGCAGATAATGATCATCCGCTACGTTGATCTTGCGTTTGCGCTTTCTGTAATAGTCGATGAAATACGGATCGTCAACATTGAACATCACATCAACTTTTTCATTGCCGAATTCACTTTCCGTTCTTTCATAGACTTCCACAATTTCTTTCAATCGTCCGAAATGATCCGTCAAACGAAAAGGTTTGTGCGCTGTGATGTACCACAACATCGGAATCATCATCACAATGGCGAAACGGTACGACCAGATTGAATTTTCATCATACGGCAGCCACGAGAAAAACAGCATAATGAGAAACGGAAAACTGAACAGCAACACGGAATGCTGCAATACAGGATTTACATAAATTGAATAAAAATATCCTGTGAGCAACGGTATTACCCACAGAAAGAACATTGCAATCTGTCGCTTCCCTGTTCTGCGGAAATTGAAAAACAAACCAACAACTGCGAAGAAGAGCACAACAATCATCAATCCCAACGACGAATTGAAGACGTAGAAGAAGTGTGCGCCGAAAAAATCACTCGTTGGCGGTCCGAGCCAGCCTCCGGGTCCGCCGACTCCGCCAATGGCAAGTTGAGACAACGTGAATGTGATGTGCGGAAGAAAAATCATTACCGCGCCGACAGCCGAAAACAAGTACAACTTTCTGTTCACTTTCGTCACCAGAAATAATCCGGCTACACCGAGCAACAGTGTTGTGTACAAACTGAAATAATGCGAGTATGCCGCTCCAGCTCCCGCAATCGCAAAACCTGCAACATGTTTCCAGCTGGCTTTACGTTCTTCGCTGAATCGCGCAACGAAATATGCCGCAAGCATCGTGAAAAATAATCCCGGAGCGTAAGGTCGCGCCAATTGCGAATACATAATCGGAAACTGAAGAAACGCGAGCGCTGCTGCTGTTGCGAGTCCGCTCGCTGCACCAAACCATTTCCTTGCTGCCTGAGCCCCGAACCATATTGAAGCTGTTCCCATCAGCACGAATGGCAATCGCACCGCGAATTCAGAATCTCCGAAGATCTTAATCCAGAACCACAACAACACCTGTGTAAATGCAGGATGTCCGTCAGGTTTAACGCCGTTCTGCAACATCTCACTGAATGAGTCGAACTGCAAACGAAGCAAAGCACTTACTTCATCGGCAGTGATGGATTCACTCCATGTGTGATTGATTCGCAGGAGAAATCCTGCAAGCGTAATTCCGCAGAGATAATAATTGAATCTGAGATCGCGCTTCATTCTGTTCAAATATAGCACAGCAATCTCAGAGTATCGCTAATACCATTTGACCATTGAACGTGGATTACTGTTTCTCCGGACGCATTTGCGGGAAGAACAATACATCCTGAATGGAAACATTATTCGTCATCAGCATAGCAAGGCGGTCGATTCCTATTCCTATTCCTGCTGTTGGCGGCATTCCGTATTCCAATGCACGGAGGAAATCGTGATCGATATACATCGCTTCATCATCTCCTCGCTCCATGAGTTTCACCTGCTCTTCAAAACGCTCGCGCTGATCAATAGGATCATTCAATTCGCTGTAAGCGTTCGCAATTTCTTTACCGTTTACCATCAACTCAAATCGTTCCACCAATCCGGGTTTGCTGCGGTGTTTCTTGGTAAGCGGACTCATCTCCACTGGATAGTCAGTAATGAATGTCGGTTGGATATAATGACCTTCACACTTCTCACCGAAAATCTGATCGATCAGTTTTCCGCGACCCATTGTTTTATCGCACGGAACATTCATTGAACGGCACGCATCACGAAGTTCTTCTTCGGACATATTGCTCACATCAATTCCGGTGTGCTCTTTAATTGAATCGTAAAGTGTTACGCGTTTGAACGGAGTTTGAAAGTTGATTTTCTGTTCTCCCACTGTTACTTCAGTTGTATCATGAAGTGCAAGTGCAACCTTCTCGAGCATGTTTTCGCACGTCGTCATCATCCACTCGTAATCTTTGTATGCAACGTAGAATTCGAGAACTGTGAATTCCGGATTGTGTGTGCGATCCATTCCTTCATTACGGAAGTTGCGCGAGAACTCATACACGCCGTCAAATCCGCCAACGATCAAACGCTTGAGATAAAGTTCGTTTGCAATTCGCAAATAGAACGGAACATCCAGCGCGTTGTGATGTGTTGCAAACGGACGCGCCGCAGCACCGCCGGGTATCGCCTGCAATACCGGTGTATCAACTTCCAGCAATCCGAGATTGTTCAGTGACTCGCGGATGGAGTTGATCATCTTGGTGCGTTTCACAAAAGTTTCTTTCACCCCCGGATTCACAACGAGATCAGCGTAACGCTGACGATAACGGAATTCAGGATCGCTTACTGAATCATGCGCAGCACCTTCTGCATCCACTTTCACAATAGGAAGCGGCTTAAGCGATTTGCTCAGCAGTTTGAATGATGTAACGTGAATGGAAATTTCTCCAACCTGTGTGGTGAATACATATCCTTCCACGCCGATATAATCGCCGATATCAAGAAGTTTCTTGAAAACGTCGTTGTATAATGACTTGTCTTCTCCGGGACAAATTTCATCCCGGTTTACATACAACTGAATGCGTCCGGTTGCATCCTGCAATTCAGCAAATGATGCTTTACCCATGATGCGCACGCCCATGAATCGTCCTGCAATTGAAATTGCTTTGTAGCTGGTCTTGTCGCGCTCGTAGTTTTCCTTGATGTCTTTTGCGGTAACATTCACGTTAAACTCGGCAGCCGGATACGGCTCAATACCTAAAGCGCGAAGCTGATCCAGCTTTTGACGACGTACGATTTCCTGTTCGGAAAGTTGGTGACTCATGGTGTGTAAAAATTGTGGTGCAAATGTAGTCAATCGCTCTCAGTTCCGCTTTTCCGGCCAAGGAAAACTTCGGGGATTCATTGGAGATTTCATCAATTGCACTAAATTGCATATAACCTTTTTTAACCCCGTCCCCAATGAAAAACCTTTACTTAACTGTTTTGGTCTTTGCATTCGCTCAGACTGTTGAAGCACAAACTTTCAATTGCGGTGATACATTGATTGACCCTCGCGATGGAAAAAGGTATGCAACTGTACTCATAGGATCTGACTGCTGGTTCAGTCAGAATCTGAATTACGGCAACGTCGTTCAAAGCGACACGTTATCAATAATTCATTCTCAGCAGACAAATAATGGCATTCCGGAAAAATACGCTCAGAATAACGACACGAATAATCTCCCGGCATATGGTGGACTTTATGAACAGGCGGAACTAATGAATTACTCCACGTCTCTTCAGGGATTGTGTCCCGCAGGATGGCATGTTTCTACTGACGCTGAATGGCAAAACCTGATCACAACCTCAGGCGGAATTATGTTCTCTGCGACCGCAGGTCATGGCGGAAATGCATTAAAAAAACTCGGAGAAGGATTTGGTGCAGGAACGGGAACTGACGCTGTGGGATTTGCAGCGGTACACGGCGGAGATCGTGATGGATTCGGAATCTTTTACGGACTGGGATTGCGTGCGATTTACTGGACGTCCACGTCCGCGGGACCTAATCAGGCTTATCAATACACTATGTGGGCGACAAACGACACCATTCAACGTCTACCGCTCGGAGTAATGACTACAGGATTCTCTTGCCGTTGTGTTAAGGACAATACCAGCGGTGTTGGAGAAAGTAATTCCGCTTCTTCTATTACAATTTATCCGAATCCTGCCATCGGAAGTTTTTCGATAAATAATCTTTCCGCAGGCAACATAATCACAGTCGCTGATATTTCCGGAAGAATTGTTTATTCTGCCGCTCAAACTCAGTCAGGTGTTGCAACAATTTCAACTGACAATTGGGCGAAAGGATTTTACACAGTACAGGTGAATGATCCGCAAAGCGGACTTGTGACATCTGAAAAGTTGATCGTTCAATAAGACAGCAGAAAAGTTGAATCGAAGCTGTTCTGAGAAGATTACTGTTTCGTACCGTAAGTACTCTTCATTGCCGCGTAGTGGTCTGCAATGATCTTTGCTTTCGCCGTGCCAACAATTTCGGCCAGTTCCGTTTCTGATTTTTCCTTCACCTGCTTCACCGATTTAAACTTCGAAAGCAGCTTCTTAGCCGTTGCATCGCTGATTCCCGGAATCTCTGTCAACTCGGTTTTTATTGTTCCCTTGCTGCGCTTCTTGCGGTGATGCGTAATTCCGAATCTGTGCGCTTCATCGCGTATATGCTGGATAATGCGAAGCGTCTCTGATTTCTTATCGAGATACAACGGAACAGGATCTTCGGGATAGTAAATTTCTTCGAGTCGCTTTGCAATTCCGATTACTGCCAGTTTGCCGCGCAATCCCAATGCGTCTATGCTTTCCATGGCTGCAGACAACTGTCCTTTTCCTCCGTCAACCACAAGCAGCTGCGGCAATTCAAGTTGCTCTTCAAGCACGCGCGAATAACGTCTGTGAATTACTTCACGCATCGTTGCAAAGTCGTCAGGTCCTTCAACTGTTTTTACATTGAAGTGGCGGTAATCTTTTTTACTTGGACGTCCGTCGCGGAAAACAGTCATCGCAGAAACGGCGAAGTCGCCCTGAAAGTTGGAATTATCAAAACACTCGATCAAACGCGGCTCTTCCGTTAAACGAAGATCTTTCATCATGGTTGCCATGATACGTTTTGTGTGACGTTCCGGATCGGTGAGCGCATCCTGCTTCTGTTTCTCTTTCAGATAATATTCAACATTCTTCTCGCACAACTCAACAAGCTTGCGTTTGTCTCCACGTTGCGGAACTGTAATCTCAACATCAGGAATAGTAATGTTGATGGCGAATGGAAGAATAATCTCAGTCGAATTGCTCTGAAAACGTTCACGCAATTCAACGATCGCCATCTCCAGCAAATCTTCGTTCGTTTCTTCAATCTTCTTGCGCAGCTCAATAGTGTGACCTTGAATAATTGCACCGTCCACAACACGGAAGAAACTGACGTATGCAGCTTTTTCGTCTGAGCGAAAAGCAAACACATCCACTTTCGTAATACTTGCACTTACAACAGTTGAACGCGCCTGATAACTTTCCAGCGCGTCAAGTCGCTCTTTCACTTCCTGCGCCAATTCAAATTGCATCGTTTCTGCAAGCTGAGCGATTTCCTGTTTCAGCTGTTTAATAACCGCGCTTACATTTCCTTTGATCAGATCACGGATTTTGGAAATGCCTTCGTTGTAATCTTCTTCTGACTGCAGATTCTCACAAGGACCTTTGCAATTACCGATATGAAATTCAAGACACACTTTGAATTTGCCTGCTTCAATGTTTTCCTTAGAAAGTTTCAGATTACAATTCCGCAGCGGAAACATTTTCTTCGCCATATCCAACATGGCATACATCACTTTCACGTTGGCAAACGGACCGAAATACTGAGAGCCGTCTTTGATCACTTTACGTGTAGGAAACAAACGAGGGAATCGTTCGTTAGTAATACAAATCCACGGAAACGTTTTGTCGTCTTTCAGGCGGATATTGTATTGCGGCTGATACTTCTTGATCAGATTGTTCTCCAGCAATAAAGCATCAAGTTCCGTGTCAACAATAATAAATTTGATGGAACGTATTTTCCTTACAAGAATCGCCGTTTTCCCGGGATGACGATCAATGCCGGTGAAGTAAGAAGAAACACGTTTCTTCAGGCTCTTCGCTTTGCCGATGTAAAGTATTTCTCCTTCGCTATCGTAATACTGATACACGCCCGGAGAGTCGGGCAACGCCATTATTGTTTCGCGAAGTTTGTCGTGTTCAGGAAGCACGCATCAAAGATACGGCAGAGTAATCAGGTCAACAACAAAGCAAATTATTGCTTGATAATAAACTGCGACTCCAACACGCGGAACGTATTCCCGACTAATGAATCGCGATTTTCCGTTTCAAACTTATAAGCAGCTGCATCGCCGGACTTGTCCTTCCAACCGTTTTCAGAAGAAGCAGCATCGTAGCTGTAAGAAATACTTTGCGGTCCTTCCACTTGAATTTTTTTCGCTCCGCAGATTCTCTGTTCCTTGAGATCGTAGATCATCAAAACGCCTTCCATTGATGCCGGCTCGAATGTTTCATTGCTTGCATATAATGCTCCTGCGCTGAATTGTAAAGGATGTACAACAACTACATAACGCAGTTGTTGCAAAGCATTAATAAACGTAAAACTTGTACTCCACAATCGCGGATCTGTATCGTTCATTACCAATGAACTCATAGGTTTCCCGCCTTTCAAATCTGTAATATCAGTAAATACACCGCTTCTGAACCAGTCGGTTTTCATGCCTTCCGGCAATGGTAATCCTGCCTGATAAGATGCCACCATCACCGCATTAAAATTTGAATCCGGAATAGCTGCAGCGGTGTGAGTTCCCAAAATCGGATAAAATCCTAAAGTTGATTCCTGAATCAGAAAAGTGTCCGTAATTTTTGCCGTATCTGCCATCAGCATTGCACTGTTTATCGCAGCATAAAGCGACTCAACAAACTGCTTTTTGTCTTTGAGTTGCTGATTGAAATCCTGTTGTGTCACTGCAGGTTTTTCTTCAACTACTTCCTCAGGTGGTGCGCAGGAAACAATAGTTGCAAGTGCAAATCCGGCAGCGAGTAAAATCCTTTTCATAGCTATTTAATTCATGAGGTTGTTTCAAATATAGAAAAAGAAAAACGCTCACGGGAGTTTCCCTCGTGAGCGTTGCACACCACACCTGTGTTACTCTGTCATAGTTGCAAACACCATTGACAGTACAGGTAACTACCAACTCGGGCAGATTCCCGGACGGTATTTCTTTACAGGAGCCTTACATGTAAACTGGTATCCCAGTGAAATTTCATGCGAGCCCGCTGTTGCATTTGTAAGTTTTGAAACTGTGACGTCGTAGCTGTAACCGATACGCATTGCTCCTGCTTCAACACCAAGAAGCATGATGAACGAATCGTTACCGCGGTACCAAAGTCCACCAACAATTCTTTCTTTCTTGAAGTACATTCCCAGATTCAGCTGACGGAAATCTCCTTGCTGACGATACATGAAATTAGGCGAGATGTACGAATCTCCTTCGTGGCTGTTTTTGGTAAGCGGAATAATTCCGCCGGCGTGCACCGTATATTTTCTCGGCAACGGACTCGATCCATTCAAGAGTGATTCGTTCTGCTCGAGAATGTGATGTACTGCCGCTCCAACGAAAATATTTCGTGTTGTGAAAACAAATCCGGATCCCAGATCAAAATCGCCCTGCACCGCATTGGCAGGAGCTGTTTCATTTGTATTGTAAACGAATCCATCCTGCGGATCAATCTGATCACCGAACGTAAGCATACTCCAGTTCACAGCTTTCTGCCACCAGCCGGCTTGAATTCCGACTGAAATGAAAGTGTTTTTCCCCAAGCGGATTCGCGGAGCATAAACAGCTCCGATGCCTGTTGTATTCAATGATCCCTGCGCTGCGCGATCATGTACAACTGTAACGCCGACTCCGCCTTTGAGATTGTGTACGAAGCGATCGAACGATGCTCCAAGCGTTGTATAAGTTCCGTAAACATTCGGCCACTGTACGCGATAGTTAAGTCCAACTCGCGGGCAGATTTTATCCCCCGCCAGCGCGGGATTCAGATAAATAGGATTTGCATAAAACTGCGTGAACTCCGGATCCTGCGCTCTGAGGGATGTTGCCGCCGATAGAATGCCAAAGCACGCCAGCGCGACTTTCGTTAGAGTCTTCATGATGTTCTGATTAAGTGGTTGCCAACTATAAGACGATACAACGCAAAAAGGTTGCCAATAAAAAACCCTGATCTTTTTCGGATCAGGGCGGTAGCAACACGGTGAGCGGTATACCGGAAGTTGCTTAAAATGTCTGTGATTCATTTTCGCCGAAACTCTTACGTTCTCCTTCAGAAGGAGAAGCGTCATCCGACTTTGTATCTTTCGCAGAGGAGGTATCAATTGTATTGATCCATGTTTCCTTGATTGAATCTTTAGGAATAAGAATCGGCGTTACTTTTCCGTTTACTATGTCGTAGTAAACTTCCGGGCGCTTGATATCCGAATGATCTTTAAGCAAAGCAGGATCTTCATGTGTTTTATACACGAAACCTTTTACCGGATCAATCTGATCGGGGAAGAAGAACGGACTCTTTTGAGTTTTTCGATCTCCTTTGATCAAGGATTGATTCGAAGCTGAAGATTGATTCGAAGCAACTGTGTTTTCAGCGGCAACATTTGCATCTGTTAATGCAACTGTTGATTCAGAATGTTGTTCAGTCTGAATGTTTGTGACCTGCGTTGCAGGAGCAGCAGTTGTGTTCTGTTTCTCCGCAGCAGGTGCTGTTGAATTACTGTTGCCCGAAGCGATCACCACACCAATTGCGGTAAGTCCGGCAATGCCCAACACAATTCCAATGGTGTTCAGTGAGAACTTCCAGCGGAAAGGGTTTGATTTAGGGAGCTTGTCTAACTCGCGGCTCATAGCGTCCCAGTCAGCTCCATCATATGGAGCCTCATAGTCGCTTAACCGGTCGTGCAGTCCCTGGAAAAGCTTGTCATCGTGTAGCTGTCCGTTTTTCATCTGCAGTCTTGATTTTGTTGTAAAGGTTCTTCTTCAGTTGAAAGCGGGCCTTTGCAAGATTTGATTTTGATGTTCCTTCGCTGATGCCCAGTTGTTCGGAAATTTCTTTGTGAGAGAAATCTTCGATCACATAAAGGTTGAACACTGTTCTGTAAGCAGGACTTAATTGCTGTACTACTTCAAGAATCTGTGCTTCACTGAGCTGAGCAAGGAGATTATCATCTTCAACTTCTTCCGGTTGATCCGGAATATCACCCTCGCGCGCCACAACAGTGGAAACAATCATGTACTGATGTTTGTTTCTTCGGAGATGATCAACTGCAGTGTTCACTACGATTCTTCTCACCCAACCTTCAAAGGATCCTTTGCCGGCGAAATGTTTGATTGTAGTGAAGACTTTTATCAATCCCTCCTGCAACATGTCCTTAGCCTCATCACGGTCTTTGGCATAGCGCATACATACGCCCATCATTTTGCCATAGAACCGCTTGTACAGTGCCTCCTGACAGGCTCTGTCCTGTCGAATGCATCCGGCTATGAGTTCAT
Organism: Bacteroidota bacterium; assembly: GCA_046046005.1. Taxonomy (GTDB): domain Bacteria; phylum Bacteroidota; class Bacteroidia; order Palsa-965; family Palsa-965. The sequence continues at coordinate 23,063 of JBJOKQ010000015.1, forward strand.
GTTCTGTCATGTACGGGTAAGGTTCCGCTTCCTTGTACGATAAATAGACGGTAAAAGGTTGCTTTAGTTGCCTTTAGTAGTGAAGAGAGGTGAGTAAAGGGGGTGCGTGAGGAAGAATGTGCTGAAATTATGGGGAAATCGAGGGTTTGAGGGCTAATAAGGGTTGGCACCCTTGGAGGGTTCTAACCCTTGGAGGGTCTACACCCTCTGCGTAATTTAGCCGAATGCGCTTGATTTTCTTTCTGCTGCTGTGTTTCCCGTGTTTGATCTCCGCTCAAATATCTCCTTACAATTTTAAGGCCGACTCAACCGGAGCAACTTCCGTTTGCGTAAAAACGACAAGCAGTGCCCGCGTTTATTTTGAAATCTTTCGATGGAATAAGTGGGTGAAAATTGACTCTGCTTCGATCAAAGAATCTGCCGACACTTGCCTGCAGAAAACGCTTCGCCTGCATTCCGGACAGAATGCAATTCGCATTCGTGTTGCTGATCCGAACACCTGGAAAACAACTGCGCTTTCAGAAATCGTCCGTGTTAACAATGGTAAAGAAACTGAAAGGTGCGTGTTTGCCCGCGTTTGCGGACCATCGGATTCGCTTCACCTCACAACAATTACGATGTGGGAAATTTACGACTCTCAAGGCAACAAGGTCAGAACCGGAATTTCAAAAAGCATTCCGCTCCTTGGACTCACGAAAGGCGGATATTATCTCAACTACGATAATAAAACCGCGGAGTTTTTTGTCGGGGAATGAAGGGTTGGCACCCTTGGAGGGTGTGGACGCTTGCAATTATTCCGTATCAGGAAATCCCCAAACTCACTATCGCAATTGCAGCTGATTCCTGTTCGGCCTTCTTCTTCGAAAAACTTTCGCTGCGACCCAACGCTTCTCCGTCAATCGTGGCTTCAACAACAAACAGTTTCTGATTGGCGCTGATCTTCTCCTCCACTAATTTGAATCGAAGTTCCTTCTTGTTCTTCTGCGCCCATTCTATCAACTTGCTCTTGTAATCTGAATCTACTGATTCGATTTCATCGATGTCAAGATGATATCTGATGATCGTATCCTGAATGAATGCAGCAGTGAACGGATAGCCTTTGTCGAGATAAATTGCACCGATCAAAGCTTCAAAAACATCTCCGCTGATTGAAGAACTTCGTCCTTTTACTCCGCTCTCCGCTTCAATCATTTTGTCGAGGCCGAATTTTGTTGCGAGCTTTCCGAATTGCTGGCGACTCACAATGCGCGAACGCATCTTAGTGAGAAAGCCTTCATCTTTGAACGGAAATTTCTTGAAAAGAAAATCGGCAATTACCGCGCTGAGAATTGCATCACCGAGAAACTCAAGACGCTCGTAACTTTCTTTCACAACACCGCGATCCTTCGCCTGATTGGCTGCAGAACTGTGCGTGAAGGCTTTTCTGTAAAGAGCAAGATTCCCGGGATTGAATCCCAGAATGTTTTTCAGCGAACGACGAAAGGATTTGTCCTCCGGTGAAAGAAAGAGCGCTGTAACGGCGCGAATCAAATCTTAGATGTATTTTTTCACGACAACGGCAGCATTGTGTCCGCCGAAACCGAATGTGTTGCTGATTGCTGCACGCACTTCACGTTCCTGTGCTTTATTGAACGTAAGGTTGAAGCGCGGATCAACTTCCGGATCATCTGTAAAGTGATTGATCGTCGGAGGAATAATATTGTGCTTCACCGCCATCAACGTTGCAATTGCTTCAATGGCTCCTGCAGCACCAAGAAGGTGGCCGGTCATTGATTTCGTTGCGCTGATGTTCATCTTCCATGCGTTGTCACCGAACACACTTGAAATCGCTTTCAACTCAGCAACATCACCAAGTGGTGTTGATGTACCGTGAGTGTTGATGTAGTCAATCTGATCTGCAGAAATTCCTGCATCACGCAATGCACGTTGCATAACGAGCGCAGCACCGAGACCTTCAGGATGCGGAGCCGTAATGTGATGCGCATCTGCACTCATTCCGCCGCCGATCACTTCGCCGTAAATTTTTGCGCCGCGATTCAATGCATGTTCAAGCTCTTCAAATACCAATGAACCACCGCCTTCTCCCAATACAAATCCATCACGCTCTTTGTCGTAAGGACGTGATGCTGTTTGAGGTGAATCGTTACGTTGACTCATTGCCTGTGCAGCGTTGAATCCGCCAACACCTGCTTCGAAAACACTTGCTTCAGAACCACCGGTTACGATTGCATTCGCTTTACCCAAACGGATATAGTTGAATGCATCAATCAACGCGTTGGTTGAAGAAGCACAAGCAGAAACTGTAGTGAAGTTCGGTCCGTGAAAACCGAAACGCATTGAAATGTGACCGCAGCAGATGTCTGCAATCATTTTCGGAATGAAGAACGGATTGAAACGAGGAGTTCCATCGCCTTTAGCGAAGTTGAAACATTCGTCCTGGAATGTTTTCAATCCACCAATACCTGAACCCCAGATAACACCGATTTCATTCTTGTCGATACCGTCCTTATCAAGACCGGCATCACGCACTGCCTGATCAGCAGCAGCGATTCCGTAATGAGAATACGGATCGAGCTTGCGCGCTTCTTTCTTGTCGAAGTAATCTTCAGGATTGAAGTTCTTTACTTCACACGCAAACTGCGTTTTGAATTTGGACGCGTCGAAACGGGTGATTGTTGCCGCACCGCTAACGCCGGCGATAAGGTTTTTCCAGTATTCTTCAACTGAATTACCGAGCGGAGTAATAGCTCCAAGTCCGGTTACAACTACCCGTTTCAACTGCATGCCCGTAAAATTTTAATGAATTCAGAATTACGAATTACTTCGCGTGTTCCTGAATGTACTTAATAGCTTCGCCTACTGTATTGATCTTTTCAGCCTGATCATCAGGAATTGCGATGTTGAATTCTTTCTCGAATTCCATGATAAGCTCAACTGTATCGAGCGAATCAGCGCCAAGATCGTTTGTGAAACTAGCGTTTTCAGTTACTTCTTTCTCATCTACACCGAGTTTATCAACGATGATAGCTTTCACTTTTGCTGAAATGTCTGACATTTTAAAGCAGTTTTTTAGTTAAATGTGCCTGCAAAGATAGATGTATGTGCTAAAAAACAAAAGATTTGACCTATTATTCTGATTAGTAGTTAATTACAATATCAGAAAGTGGCTTTCTGGTCAAATCCGGCACCGTACAGCCCTCCGCAGGATAGCCAACCGGAATGAGTAAAAACGGCTTTTCGTTTTCGGGGCGATTTAAAATCTGTGAAAGAAAATTCATCGGACTCGGCGTGTGTGTAAGCGAAGACAATCCCGCATTGTGTATCGCTGCAAGTAAGAATCCGCAAGCCAATCCGACTGATTCAGTTACGTAGTAATTGTTCTTCTTACGTCCATCAACGTTTTCATACGATCGTTTAAAAACAATTATCAATGCAGGAGCAATTTCGAGAAAAGGCTTTTGCCAATCCGTTCCCAATGGGGCAAGATCCTCCAACCAATCAGGAGGCATTCTGGAATTATAACTTTCGTACTCTTCTTTTTCAGCGGCCTCGCGAATTTTTCTCTTGATGTCTGCGTCTCTGACTACACAAAATGTCCACGGTTGCTTGTGCGCGCCTGAAGGAGCCGTTGATGCTGTAAGCAGTATAGCGTCGATAACTTCACCCGGAACATCGCGATTGGAAAATTCGCGCACCGATCTTCTCTCGTTCATCATTCTATAGAATGATTGTGAGCGGAATTTCAGTTCTTCATCAGTAAGAACCGGTCTTGAAAACGGAATCTGCAGATATTTCATTCGTGTAAGATAAACAGCTTGCCACTTTCCTGCAACGGTTCAGATTTTCCGTACATTCTTTCCAAGAAATCATGAATGCGGATTCGTTTGTGCATATTTGATTTATGAAAAGCACTTGGTTATTCGCAATTCTTGCTGTCGTTGCAATGTCGTGCAGCAGCGAAACTAAAGTTTCAAGCGAAATACTCGATTCATTTCCGGATACCGTAGTCGTGAATGATACAATGACGCCCGGCGACTCAATTCCGCTAAAAGCAATCGCTTCAACTCTTGGCGGTGACACCATTACTCCGAAAGACCGCAGTCAGATTTTTTACGCCTTCACTGTTAAGCTGGCAGAGAGTAAACGCAAACCGATGTCGTCGAAAGAAGCGCGTAAACGCTTCATGCCGATGGATCCACAGTGCGATCAGGATGCAGCATACACACTGAAAGCATTTTTTGTAATTGATTCACTGAAGCGAATCGGGGAAACTCCGGATCCCGACATGGGACAAATTGTGCATGCAGAAATCCGATTGGTGGATACAATCCGAAAAACTCCGAATGGTTGTTGGGTTGTTTGGACGTTAGGCTACAGCACTGCAGAACAATGTCCCTATGCACAGGGAGCATATTTCATGCTGAGCACATACGACAAGTCCGGAAAAATCATTTCCACTCAATGTATGGGATGCGATGCGGGCGGTGCAGATGCGCCGATATCGTGGACAAAACGACACGAAACTAATATTTTCAAAGACGGTTCATTCAGAGGTTTGTTCGCCGATTCCACAGAAGATTATGATGCGAACGACAAGCCGGTTTACAGTATTTATAGAAAAACGTACACCGGACAAATTGATACAACCGGAAGAATTGTACTCGACGAAAAAGAAATTGAGCGCAGCGAATAAGAACACACAACATGAGACAACCGCAATACACTCCTTTGGAATCGCACTGGAAACATGATAAGGAAATCACGTTCCTGAATCACGGATCCTTCGGCTCAACACCAACGGAAATTCTGAATTTACAAAATGAATTTCGCCGCAAACTGGAAGCTGAACCCATTCGTTTCATGGTGCGCGAGTTTGAAGGGCTGTGGGATGATGCGCGAAATAAAACGGCAGCGTTTCTGGGAACAACTGCATCCAATCTTGTGTTTGTGAAAAACACAACTATGGGAGTGAATACAATTTTTCACTCGCTTGAATTCGATGCAGGAGATGAAGTACTCGTGCACAGTCATGTTTACGGAGCATGTCTGAACACAATCAACTACTACGCAAAGCAAAAGAAGTTCAATGTTCAGATAGCTCAGATCCCGTTTCCGATACAGCATGAAGACGAGGTGACCGAATCACTATTGCGTGCAGTTACTCCGAAAACAAAATTGCTTTTCATCGATCATATAACTTCTGCAACAGGACTAATCTTCCCGATCGAAAAAATTGTTTCGGAATTCAAGCAAAGAGGAATTGAAGTTTTCGTTGACGGCGCACACGCACCCGGAATGGTCGATCTGCATTTAGATAAACTCGGAGCAGATTATTATACCGGCAATGCACACAAATGGATTTGCTCGCCGAAAGGCTCTGCAATTCTTTATGTGCATCCTGAAAAACAAAAGAAGATTACGCCCTTGCAGATCAGTCACAACTACGACAAAAGCAATGAATGGGGGAAACAATTTTTATGGCCGGGCACAGACGACTACACTGCGTATCTCTGCGTTCCCGCAGCAATCGAATACATGTCTAACCTTTTTTCCGGCGGATGGAAAGAACTACGTGAGCGAAACAGAAACCTCGCTTTGCAGGGAAGAAAATTGCTGAGCGAAAAAGTCGGCACAGCTCTGCCCGCTCCTGACAGCATGATCGGTCATCTGGCGAATGTATATCTCGGCAAAGCCGAAATTCCGCCTTACGGATTCAACTACATTCATCCGGTTCAGGATGCACTTTTCAAGGAATACAAAATTGAAGTGCCGGTTTTTGTTTTCAATCGCAGCGAACCGCGTATTTGGGTACGCATTGCCACGCAATGTTACAACGACCTTTCGCAGATTGAATATTTGGGAGATGCGCTTGTTGAGATTATCGGCAAGCACCCAACCGAATAACTTATCTTCGCGATATGAAACGCATTGCAATTTTCGCATCCGGTTCGGGAACGAACGCTGAAGCCATCATGAAATATTTTGAGTTGCATCATGGCGCTCAGGTAACGTTGCTGGTTTCGAACAAGGCGGGCGCGGGCGCGTTGCAACGAGCGATCAATCACGGCGTGGAAACAATGGTCGTGACACGTGAACAGTTTTTCGCTCCGAACTCCATCGTAGATGAATTAAAAGTTCGCGGAATAGATCTCGTTGTACTCGGCGGATTTCTTTGGCTGATCCCGGTTGCGTTGATTAACGCCTACCCGAATCGTATTGTGAATATTCATCCTTCTTTGCTTCCGAAATTCGGAGGAAAAGGAATGTACGGTCATCATGTGCATGAAGCAGTGCTTGCTGCAGGCGAAAGGGAAAGCGGCATCACAATTCATTATGTGAACGAACACTTTGATGAAGGTGCGCATATTGCGCAATTCAAGTGTGAAGTAAAATCAGAAGATACTCCGGATACGCTGGCTGAACGTATTCACAAACTTGAACACGCGCATTTTGCCGAGGTGATAGAGAAAATTCTTTAACCGCTTCATCGACTTTATTCCATTTAAATATTTCCGGCGCCATTCATCAGAATTGATCGGCAGAAAATATTTTTTGTGATTAGATTCGCTTATGATGAACTTCAAATTTCTTCTGGCCGCCATTTGTCTTCCGGTGTTGATTTCAGCGCAGAATAAAGATTCGCTCACTACACCGGATCAAGTGATGAAAGCGTTCTATCAGTGTCTTGATGTTCCAAAAGGGAAGCAAATCGACAGCACGCGCTTCATGAATCTCTTCTGGCCGGGAACAAAGCTTGAAGGAATTGCACCCTCGCGAAAAGACACGACACTTGTGACGAATTTTTCAATTACTCCGCAGGAATATCTCCGCGGAATGAAAGGTTTCACCGCAACACATCGCTTCAAAGAATGGGAAACCGGACGCAAAACAATTTCATTCGGACACATGATGACAGTATACTCCAGCTACGAGCTTATTGATGTACATCCGCGCGGAGATACCACACACATCACGGGCGTTAATGTTTTTCATCTGATGTATGACAATCAGCGTTGGTGGATTACCTATTGCACTTATGAGGAAAAAGACCCGGGCGTTATCACAATTCCGGCGGAGATAAAGCAGCAATAAGAAATTCCCCGCGTATTGATTGTGCGTACCTTTGCGTATGCCTCAGAAGAAATCTCCGTCTACAGATAAAACGAATCTGCATCCCCGCAACAAACATCGGGAGCGCTATGATTTCAGAAAACTGAGAGCTGCATTGCCGGAACTCGAACCATTTGTAGTTGCAAACGATTTCGGTACTGTAAGTGTGGATTTCTTCAATCCGGAAGCCGTGCGCATGCTGAATAAAGCACTGCTCAAAGCTTATTACGGAATTGAATACTGGGAGATTCCGCCGGATTATTTGTGTCCTCCTGTGCCGGGGCGCGCAGATTACATTCATTACGCAGCGGATTTGCTTGCAGAAAGCAACAAGGGAACAATCCCAACCGGCAAAAAAGTTCACGTGCTTGACATTGGTGTCGGCGCAAATTGTGTGTATCCGATCATTGGTGCGCACGAATACGGTTGGAGTTTTGTCGGAGCGGAAATAGATCGCAACGCAATTGTTGCTGCGCATAAGATTATTTCAGCAAACGCATTGTTGAAAGACCAGGTTGAAATCCGTTTGCAAACCGATCATGAAGACATTGTGAACGGGGTGATAATGGAAGACGAGTTCT
>JBJOKQ010000016.1:0-30653 GCA_046046005.1 Bacteroidota bacterium
TCCGATCTCTACCATTTGAGTTACAGTGTACCATCCGGAATCCTGATAAGTGTGAGATGGATTCTGCATGATGCTTCCATCAAAATCTCCGAAATCATATTCCCACATTGTTGCGCCGAATGACAAATCCGTAAACTCCACTTGCGGTTGTAATACTGTGATCTGCGAAGGAGACCACGTGAAATCTGCAACCGGTTTAGGATACACCACAATCGGGAAGTTTAATGAATCAGAGAATACACATCCATCAGAAGTAGTCACAGTCAATCCAACATAATAACTACCGCTGTTGTCGTAAGTGTGAGTTGGATTCTGCGTGAAAGTAAAATTACCGTCGCCGAAATCCCACAGCCAATTGATAATCGTTGATCCGTTAATTGTGGAATTCTCAATGAACGAAGTAGTAAAATCTTCACAACCACTTGCTGCCGCAGGAGCGAACTGCACATCAGGAACAGGATAAGTTACTGCCAATTGCGTGAGCGTATCATAACAACCGTATTGCGTCATCACAATAAGAGTTACCTGGAAACTGTCATTGTACATTGCAAACTCATGATCAGGTGCAGCAAGGGTGCTTTGATTGCCGTCACCGAAATCCCAGAAAACAGAAGTGATAGCGCCTGAAGATGAAGTTGAGAGATTTGTAAACTTCGTTGTATCGCCCCAACAAACTGTATCAGTACTAAATGCGGCAACAGGCTGCGCATATACTGTTACAGGATTTGATATTGTATCGCTGCAACCTCCCGCTGTTGTTACAATCAACTGTACGTTATAATTTCCGGACACTGCATACAGATGCGAAGGATTCTGCTGTGTTGATGTTGTGGCATCTCCAAAATCCCATTGCCATTGTGAAATCACTCCCGCTGTATTATCAGTAAACTGCGTCTGCTGATTTTCGCAGGCAGTCGTAGCCGCAAATGTCGCAACCGGCAACGGACTAACAGTGATAGTTTGCGTTGTAATGCTCACACATCCGCTGCTCGCCCAAACAGAAAGTGTGACAGTATAAGTTCCGCTTACGTTGTAAATGTGTGTTGTGTTCTGATTGGTATCGAGCGGACTTCCATCACCGAAATCCCATAACCATCCGCTGATAGTTGCGTTATTGGTAATGGATGCGTCGTTGAATGCCAGTGCAGATGAAATGCAAACAGAATCACTCACGTTCATCACCGCCTGAACCGTATTCACAACATTCACAACGTGGAAAATCTGATCCATGCAACCCGGACCACCGGAAACAATCAATGAAACGAGATAAGTTCCGGCCGCAGTATATGTGTGTTGCACAATCGGACCCGCTGTACTTGAAGTTGCATCACCGAAATCCCAAATCCAACTTGAAGGCGAACCCGTTGAAATATCATTGAACGAAGTTGCACTTCCAACGCAAACGGTATCGAAAACGAAATCCGCAATAGGCGCTGCAGTTACAATAACGGTTCCGGTAATTGTACTGTCGCAACCACTGGTGTTCGTTGCGGTCAGCGTTACCGTATATGTTCCGGGATTCTGATAGATGTAATTCGGGTTCTGTTGGAATGAATTGTTACCATCACCGAAATCCCAATAGTAGTTTCCAATCGGAGTAGGATCCGTTGTCAGATCAGTGAATGCAGTTATGTTTCCGAGACAAACAGACGTTGCGGAGAAAGCAGGAAAAGGCATTGTACCAACAGTGATATTCTGGATGAGAGTGTCTGCACATCCCGCGGAGTTACCCACGATCAGTGTAATCGGATAAGTTCCACCGAGCAGATAGTTGTGAGGCGGATTCTGATTCGTACTCAACGGACTTCCATCACCGAAATCCCAGGACCATTGCGTTGGCGAGCCTGCAGAGGTATCTGTGAACACAACAGCAGAATTCGCACAAACAGTATTGTTCGCAAATCCGGCTTGAGGTTGAGGTAATACAGTAACCGGTTGCGTTAATGTATCAGTGCAACCGTAAATGTTGAATGCAACTAAAGTCGCGTTATACGTTCCCGGATTTCCGTACGTAGTTGAAGGCGATTGCTGATTCACCAACGGACTTCCATCACCATAATCCCATTCCCACGCAACAGCGGATACTGAGTTATCCGTAAACTGCGTAGGATAAGTATGACACGCAACAGATGATGCGAATGCAGCCACCGGAAGCGGTCGGACAATTACAGGATATTGAATCGTATCCGGGCAACCTACAGCGTTCTGCACAATCAATGTTACGGTATAAGTTCCTTGCGCAAGATAAACGTGTGATGGATTTTGCCCTCCAGAAATCGGCGACGCATCACCAAAATTCCATTGCCACGCAGTTGCAGAAGTACTCAAATCGGTGAATGAAGAATTATAACCTTCACAAACAGTATCTGCAGCGAAATCAGCAACAGGCAACGGATTCACTGTTACAACTGTTGTAATCGAATCCACACAACCGAAACTGTTCTGGGTTATCAATGTAACCGAATAGGTTCCCGGAGTTGAGTACGTGTGAGAAGGATTCTGTGTAATGTTAAGCGGACTTCCATCACCAAAATCCCATTGCCATTGAGTAGGAGTATTTCCGGTTGCATCAGTGAAATTCGTCGGTAAACCGAAACAAGGTACGTTGCTTGAGAAAGAAGGCGTAGTGCGGGGATTGGCCGTAACGTTAACCGTAGTTGTATTCGTGCATCCTGTTGCGTAACCCGCTGTAAGCACAACGTTATAATTTCCGCTTGTATTGTAAACGTGAGAAGGATTCGGGTTGTTGGAAATATCGAGCGGACTTCCGTCACCGTAATCCCATGTGAATGTCGTTGGACTACCTAATGAAGTATTGGTAAAATCCGTCGTATCGTTAGCACAAACGGAAACGAAAGTAAACTGCGCTGTCGGGACCGGATTCACTGTAATCACATTTGTGATCGTATCTGCACAACCGCTTCCCGCCGCAGCGATCATTGTAACTGTGTAAGTTCCCGCTGCCGCATAAGTGTGCGATGGATTTTGCGTATTTCCCAATGGAGAAGCGTCACCGAAATCCCAAGTCCAACCGATAGGCGCGCCTGTTGTTTGATCTGTAAATGTTGTTGCACTTCCGGCACACGCCGTTGTACCAGAGAATTGAGCTGTAGGAACAAGATTGACCGTTACAGCCTGTGTAAGGAAACTGCTGCAACCGGCATTGTTCGTTGCGGTAAGTGTTACGTTGTATGAACCGTTTGTGTTATACAAGTGCGTTGGTGATTGTGCTGATGAAGAAGTTGCGTCACCGAAATTCCACAGCCAAGTAACAACGTTTCCTGTTGTTGAGTTAGTAAACGATGTTGAATCACCGACACACTCCGTTGTTGCAGAGAAAGCAACCGAAGGAATGGAATCGACAACCACCAGATCAGTTATTGTATCGCGACAACCATATGCAGTTGTTGCTATCAACTGAACAGTGTACGTTCCTGCAGAACCATAAGCATGTGTTGGGTTCGCCGTTGTGCTTGTACCTGCATCACCGAATGCCCATTGATAAGTGGAGATTCCGGTAGATGTGTTCGTAAAGAAAATATTGTCGAGTGCACATACCGTATCGTTACTCATTGTAAATGCCGCTACAGGCAATGGATGAACTGTAACAGTATGCGTGATGCTGTCTGCACAACCGTTGCTTCCCGTTACAACCAATTCTACTGTGTAAACAGAATCGTTGAGGTTCGCAATGTAAGTTTGTCCTCCGGGATTCTGTGTTGAAGAAGTATTCCCGTTTCCAAAATCCCAAGTGTAAATATTCCCCGGTGTGGCTGTTGTTGAATTTGTGAATGCAACTGTCAGCGGTGTGCAGCCTTGAACAGGTACTATGGAAAAAGCCGGAACCGGTCGCGGCAATACAGTCAATGTAACAGTGTCGTAAGCGACACAACCCAATACATTCACTGTGAATGTAACAACAGGCGAACCGGGATTCACATAATTGATTGTTGGCGGAGTGAATGCAGTTGATGTAGTTGGCGATGAACCCGCTCCGAAATTCCATGCGTACGTTCCGCCTGCAGTGGAGTTGTTGGTAAATGTTACTGCGAGATCTTCACATCCGCTTGTTACCGATGGAACAATATTAGCAACCGGAGTCGGATTAACGACAACCGTTCCTGTAATCGTATCCGCACCGCAGAAACCATTTACAATCAAGGTAACAGTATGTGTTCCGGGAATATTATACACCTGTGTGTGCGGCCCGGCAGTTGTGGCAGTATTGCCATTACCGAAATTCCATTGATATGTCAATTGATCTCCCAACGAAGATTGCGTGAACGTAACACTGCCGCCTTGACAGATCGTAGTATTCAGCGGAGCGAAATTGGCGACAACTGCGGGATGCACAGTAATATTTACCAATGAATCGCGTGTTCCGCAATGGTTACTCACGTACAGGTGAATAGAATGCGTAACCGGATTATTACCCGGAGGCGCAGTAAATGTTTGCGGCGGAATATTCACGGCGTTTGAAACGTAGACATTGTCAACGTACCACTGATAGGACAATGCTCCGCCGGTTGAAGTATTATTGGCTGTTACAACGAGCGGTGTACATCCGTTCGTTGGATTCACTGTAAGATTGATATCCGGAATTGTATCAACCACGATTACCCGAATAGCAGTGTCTTGTCCGCATGCACTGCTTGCAATCAATGTAATCGTGTACGTTCCCTGAAGATATGTTTGGGGCGGTGCATTACCAGTTCCATTCAGTATGTTTCCATTACCGAAATTCCATTGATAACTATTGGCGGGTGAAACACCTGTAGATTGATTCGTGAACGATACAACCTGAGGAGAACATCCCGGATTCGGAGTAGCCGTAAAGTTTACGTTCGGCGGTCCGACAACGACAATCGGACTTACTGTAGCTTGAGAAGTGTTACAACTGTTAGAAGCTGTAAGTGTAATCGTATATGTTCCTGCTGTTGTATAAGTATGTGGAGGCGGAATCGGACTTGTTGTTGTTACGGGCGGTGTCAAATCACCGAAATTCCACGTATATGTATTCGCATTCTGTGATGCATTCACAGGCTGTATTGTCAATGGTAAACACCCTGACATCTGCTGAATCGGCACACTGAATGATGCACCAACATATCTTTCAAATACTACTACAAGAGTTGCCGTTGCCGTACATCCGTTTGGACCTGTTGCAGTCATTGTCACCGTAAAGGTTCCATATGTGCTGTACGTATGCGTAAACGAAGCGTTTGAGGCCGTAGTAAACAGCGGACTTCCGTCACCGAAATCCCAAGTGTAACTTGTTGCTCCTGTTGTAGTATTGGAGAATGTTACAATTTCACTTGTTGTTGGATCTCCTGGCAATAAGCAATTGGTGGTGTTACCATCACCATCATCACCGGCAATACCTACAAGAGGAATTGCCAATGCAGTTACAACTTGGGTAAATGTGCTTGTACATCCTGCAAAATTTGTAACTGTGAGTGTTACAGTAAATGTTCCTCCTGCCCCATAAGTATGGGTCGGACTTTGTTGGGTAGAAGATGTTGCATCACCGAAATTCCAATTGTAAGTTGTGTTCGCAGTTGTACCTGTTGATGTATTTGTAAAATTCACCGGGAGTCCCGCACACTGATTGTTCGGGGAAAATGTGAACGATGCGTTAGGTATAGGATGAATCGTTACAACAACAATTGCCGAATCTGTACACGGAACACTCGGATCAGTTGCAACAACCATGAATGTGTATGAACCAACAGCAGAAATGGTGTTGTTGTTCGGCGCACTCAAACCGCTTGTATTGTCGAACGGATTACCGTTGCGATACCAGATGTAAGTTGCACTTCCGGCGTTAGCTCCGGTACTTGTATTGGTAAAGCTGATGGAAACGGGTCCTGGTCCGCAAATATTCACCTGAGAAGTTGTGAATGACGCAACAACCTGAGGGCAATTCGCTGCCAGCCTTGCGCTTAAAAGCAGAAGGAATCCGAGAAAAAGATTTCGTAGAGGTGTGCTCAACTCCGGGCGGTATTGGGGCCGCATCGGAAAGTTACAACTTTTCGCTTAGTAAATTGTTATTGACACGGTTAATAGTATAACCCGCGCATCAGCCAAACTACGCCGAACTGCAAAGTGATATTATGTGTTTTCAGCACATTGAGGCTTTCAATGTCATTTGGAAGAATATTTCTTCGAAGAATAGGGTTTACCGAATAAGTAGCACGTGTGCGAAACAACAAATGTCCGCTGAAAATCATGTGTGCTCCGGCAACAATACTGAGGTCGTATTTGTCAGACCAAATCGGATTGAAATCGAATCGTTCTCCGTCTCTTCTGATTTGCGGTGAAAGCAAGTATGCGTATGACATTCCGGCTTCCAGACCGCCACGAGTCCCTCTGCTTATTTTCAAAACTTCCCAGCGATAAACCAGTGCAGCTTCTGCGTAATGCAGACTCAGATTGAATCGATCAGCTGTATCGTTCTTCGGTAAACGAAATGCGCCTTTACGAGTGTAACCGATATCCAACTGCAAGTAGTTTTTCTTATTGTCGCGACGCGTGATAGAAAATCCGCCGTAACCCGAAACTTTTGAAAGTGGCACATTGGAAAATCCGGGCATTCCGCTAATAAGAACGCCGCCTTGCAGACCGAAGTCGTAGCGAGGTTGTGCTATGATTGTTGCTGAGCAAATCAGAACAAAAACGAAAGAGACTAACGAACGCATTTGAGGTTATTTATGGTCAAAAATACAAGAAGCGTGCCTATAGGAATGATCTGAATCCAATTATTGCCAGTACATACACAAGTGACGCGATACAAAATCAAAGTAAACAATGCATTATCAGGCGTTTACCTTCGAAGTGAAAATAAATAATTGAGTGTGGGAAAAACCAGTATATTTGCACCGCCTTTCAGGCAACATAGGATGCGGGGTGGAGCAGTGGTAGCTCGTCGGGCTCATAACCCGAAGGTCATAGGTTCGAGTCCTGTCCCCGCTACAAGATGACCAAATCGAAGGTCAGAACATCAAAAGCGAGCAAATCAAAAGCTCGCTTTTGTATTTGATAGCGTTGATGTTCACATGCAAACTTTTTCAGTTTGCATGACTTTGATTTGGTCCACTCCTCGAGAGACATCAGGACCAATCGCGCAGCGAGAAAGTCCTGTCCCCGCTACGAAACAAGAGTCTCTCAGAAATGAGGTACTCTCTTGGTTTTATTTGCACCTGTTTTAATGCTCAATTCCTGAAACAAAAAAGCGACCCTCTTTCGAAGGTCGCTTACGAAATAACCAGTCTGCTCCTATTCTGCTATAAACTTGGTGACGGTAGATTCATCTCCGGCTTTCACTTCCATCAAGTACATTCCCGCTTCAAGTGAAGGGAATCCGCTCAATTCAGTCGTGAAGACATCTCCTTCAACATAGAATTCATAAGTAGTAACCAAACGTCCGTTTAGATCGAAAACATTCACATTGGCAACTTGTCCATCTGCACCGTTAATCGTTACTACCGGATTCTGACTTTGTGCTAATGGATTCGGATAAACACTTACCGCGAACTGATCAGCGAACAATTGTTCCTCAGCTTCAGTAGTTTCTTCGCCTTCAGGAATCATACGCAACGTACCACCCGTGGTAATTGTACAAGTTGCGCCAACAGGACTCCAAGCGCCGCCGGAATATTCCACCACAGTTACTGTGTATGTTTGATTCGGTTGCAATCCTGAGAATGCGCTCACTTTAATATTACTCACACTTCTGATTCGTGATTGGTTGTAACCTAATGACGCATTAGTAACCGTGAAATTATAACTCGTTGCGCCGGTTACAGCTGTTGCGTAAAGCCACGAAGTATTGGTAAGACCGATTGCACCGCATGAAGAGTTGTTCAGTTGTGTAGTTGGTGGTGTTGCCGCCATTGAAACGGTGCAAGCCGTTCCGAAAGTTCCCCATTGGCTATTCACGAATGGACGAACCTGAACCGAATAAGAATGACCATACTGCAATCCGGCTACCCAGCTCAAAGGCATGTTCGGACTGTTGGCACCTCTTGCTCTCACGTAAACCTGTGAAGTGGCAAGATCGGTGAATCTCCATTCGTAATTAGTCGCTCCCGGAACTGCAACATTGTAAAGCCAATTGTACAGAACCTGATTGGTGAGATTGCAATAATTCGGATTAACGGTTGTCGATTGACAACTTTGTACAGTTATCGTTGCTTGCGCTGTTGCAGTACATCCTGCTGCACTTGTTCCTGTAACAGTGTATGTTGTTGTTGCCGGAGGAACGAACGAAACAGCGTTCGTAATTCCACCCGTCCAAGAGTACGACTGCGCTCCGCTTGCGGTTAACGTTGCCTGATTGCCTGTGCAAACAATTCCGTTCGATGGATTGGATGAAATTGAAAGTGTCGGTGCAGAGTTAACAGTTACCACTGAAGTAGCGGTTGCTGTACATCCATTGCTTCCGGTTCCGGTTACAGTATATGTCAACGAAGAACCAGGGACAAACGGAACTCCATCAGTAATACCTCCGGACCATGAATAACTTACAGCATCACCACCGGCAGTCAGTGTAACCGATTGGCCGCTGCAAACCGTTGCAGGGGAAGGATTGCTGCTTGCTGTTACAGTTGGACCAGGATTAACAGTGATATACGCCAGCTCTGTATGTGAATCGCTTCCGTTGCCATTGGACACGTTGAGCGTTACGGCATATGTTCCCGGTGTGTTATAAATAATAGATGGATTCTGTGAAGATGATGATGATGGTGTTCCTCCGTTGAATGTCCATGTCCAGCCTGTTGGAGATCCTGTGCTTTGGTCTGTAAAATTCACTGTTTGACCAGCACAGATTGTTAATGGTGCACCGGTGAATGCCGCAACCGGAGGTGAACCGCATACGTAATTTGACATACCACCCGGACCGCAAAGATTCGGTGTTGTGCTCTTGCCTTGTACGAATGTTCCGCCGGCATCATCATTCACACCCAAAGAGCGGTTTGAAGATCCATTACCGATTGCATAATGCATGATTGCACCTGCATCGATAACATGTCCCAATTGGTGACCGTGACCCAATTCGTGAACAGCTACCGTTTCGAAATCATACTCGCTGACTGAAGGAAGAGAAGGTCCGAACTGCCATGTTTGAGGTGCAATGTTGCTGCCTTCGTCAAAAATGATGTCTAATTCGGAAACATACCAAACTATGTTAGGTCCTGACGCGCAGCCCGACCAATAACTATAGCATACACCAAGAATACCGGGATCAAGCGGAGCAGTGTTATCATAGCAGATCACATTTGTACCGTCACTCACCGCATCGTTGATAGAAGTTGTTGCACCAATTGTCCAATTCACACCTGTGTTGCAACGCCAGGTATCAAAAGCTCTCATGAAAGATGCGTTTGCACTCGC
Source organism: Bacteroidota bacterium (assembly GCA_046046005.1). Classification (GTDB taxonomy): domain Bacteria; phylum Bacteroidota; class Bacteroidia; order Palsa-965; family Palsa-965. Next base: position 9,394 of record JBJOKQ010000016.1, read on the forward strand.
GTCAGCATCGAAACCGGTATTCATTCTCCAAGTGTAACCGCCGGTTCCGTTATCGTTAATATGGTCTGTTTGATAAGCAATAGTTCCGGAACCCGGATCAAAATCAACATTCAAATGCGCATAATCTACAGTCAGAATAGACGGACTTGTAGCTGTTGTCCCGGTATTGACTTCAAATTGACCGGTACCTGCCGCAGTCGGAACTTCCACTCTGATTTGAGTATCGGACCACGAAACATACTGTGACGCTAAAGGCTGTATGAATGTTGCACCACCGTCATCAGCATTTGGAAAACTCACAAAACTTGCGCCTTGCGTTGCTCCGAATGAAGTACCGTTAATGGTCAATACAGTTCCTGTTCCCGATGTAACGTTTACCGGAGCGAAATTGTCAATGTTCGGTCCGGCAGTCGGACTTTGATTTGAAGGCTGAACGGTACGCAACTGATTTCTGTCAAGCGGTTTGATTTCGAGATACAATCCCGATCTGTTCGTCACTGTCCCAACTTCCTCGTAAACTTCACTTCTGATGTTAACGTAAGTACGGAATGGCTCCGAAGCTGTATGGTGAACCAAATCGTATTTGATGAAGCCTTGCAGTGATGCGTAAACTTCAAACCGCATTAACCCATTGCGGGAAATTTGATCGTAAGGATAACGCGTTACAGGTGACAATGTGAACATACCGAAATCGCCAATGTTGAGTTTAAGCGAAGGTTCCGCTGTAATTCTGTCGAAACCAACGGTTCCTCCTACAGTAAGGACTTCGATTTTCTCCGCGGTAAGATTTCCTTTGAAAATCTTATACAACTCGATCACATTCGAAGTGTAAATCATGTTGTGCGCAGTGTTCCAATACGAATACTGATCTACAACTTTACCTTCCACAATGTCTGAAGAAGATGCAGCACGTTGGCTGAGTGGAACTTCGATCAATGTACAGTTTGCCATAGCAGCAACTGAAATCAAGATGAAAGCAATAGCGAGGAAATTTCTTTTCATTTTTTCCAGATTATGGAACAATATACAGAATCCGGAAAGAAATCCACTGACAAAAAACATACTAATCGACCAATTCCATTTGATCACGATCAATACCAATAAAAGCCCGACAAAAAAGAAGCACTAAAAACCTTCTTTCTCAGGCTGCCTGTACTTCCAAATTTTATGAAGCGCCTTTATCCCGTATGGTAAAGCGTGAAATCCCGACAGATAACGCGGGGCAGAATACCAACGAATTAACCGGCGTTGCACCGAATTCAGGCGAATATCCGTTGCGGTAGGATAATATCCATTCAATACGGTTTCGAAATTTTTAACGTAATCAATCATTGCAGGTGTTAACCATGGTGTCAACGGATTTTTACGCAAATCGAAATTTTCCCACTGCGGACTGATCCAATCTTCGAGCGTCCGGGGGAACTTAAATCCTGAGTTTTTAACTTGATTGAAGAGTTCGGAACCTTCAGTTGGCACGGGGCTGTAGATGTAAAGAATGATCTCCGTATCCGGATTTACATCTTTTACTTTCCTGATAAAATCAATATCAAATTTCAACTGAGCCCATGTTTCTTTCTCGTTGGCACCCGGTGTTCCAAGTACGAATGAATACTCAGGAACAATTCCTACTTTTTTCATGCGTGCAGCAAATTCCAGAATCTGCTTTCCGGTTTGCGTCCCGCCTTTGTCCATACTTTTCAATCGCGCGTCATCGCCTGTTTCAGCCCCGAAAAAAATCATTTTACAGCCTGAATCCCGCATGAGCTCCAGCGTTTCATCTGAATAACGATCAATTGTATCAATACGACCTTCTCCCCACCATTTCATGCCATCATTGCGTATCAATCTTGCAAACTCCGCTGTTCTTTTTTCGGAAACGAAGAAATTATTGTCATGAAATTCGATTGCATCCGCTCCATAATTTTCTTTGAACCAAAGAATGTCGCGGTAAATTAATTCAGCCGACTTCCCTTTCCAGCGTGCATTATAAATCGGTACAACGGCACAGAAAGAGCAAGTGAACGGGCATCCGAAACTGGAATGATATGCGACTGTCTTTTTGCCGAGATAAGTTTTACCCAAATATCCATTCAGGCTGTAATATTTATCCAGTTCCGAATACGGAAAGGTCGGCAATGCATCCTGATCGTAGATCTCATCCTTTCGCGTTCGCACCAATTGACCGTGTTCCAGATAAATCAGGTTCGGTATTTCCTTCCATTCGGAGCGCATGTCCCAATTGTTGAGCAGCAGCGGAAAGCACTTATCCCCGGGACCGTTAACGATGACGTCCACGTAACCGGAAGCGAGGCAAACTTCAGGTTGATTGGAGGGAAAGTATCCGCCCCAAATAATACCCACTTGAGGGTACTTTTCCCTGATTTGCTTTGAAATCGGTATAGCTTGTCGCAATTGAGGACCGGGCATCACCGTTGATCCGAAAAACGCGAATTGCCCTGTTTTTAAAAGTTCCTCTATTTTTTGCCATGGATCGACTTCGCGGTTACCGTCAACGATAACCCATTCGAAAATACCATTCACGGACGCAGCGACCTGAAGAATCGAATTCGGAATTCTCCACTTATGATTTGTAGCTCTTGGATTAAATAGCAACACCTTCTTCACAGCACACAAAGTACGGAGGTTTAAGCGGAAATCAACCATCCGAAACGTGCATTGGCGATCAAATCGCGTGCCTAAAAAAATATCTTCCCGAAATGGAATTTGAAAGAAAATAAACTAACTTTCCATTTCAATTCTATTTCAATTACAAATGAAAACAGGAACAATTAAATTTTTCAATGCAACCAAAGGATATGGTTTCATTACTGAAGACGGAACAAATGCAGAGATTTTTCTGCACGTAACTGGCCTGGTTGATCAGCCTGTGAATTCCGGAGACAAAGTATCTTTCGAAGTTGCGGAAGGACGCAAAGGGCTAAATGCAGTTAATGTCAAAAAGATATAAGTGACTTTACCCTCCCGAAAAGAATCCCTCTGCTTCAACAGAGGGATTTTTTTATTGCCAAAACGCGTTAATTGCGACCGTTCAACCGGAATTTTTCGGAACATTACATCGGTTTTTCCTCAGGCCTTATGATGAATTTCTTCCGCAGAAATTTCAAACGAATCAGCTACACGGCTTTGGCTTTCGTAGCAATCATTACCGCACTCTCGTTTTACGAGTTACGCAATATCAAATTCGATTACGATTTTGAATCGTTCTTCCCGCAAGATGATCCGGACCTCGACAAGTACATCGATTTTCGCAATACGTTCGAATATGACAATGAGTTTATTCTTCTGGCAATTGAAAACAAAGAAGGCATCTTTCGTGATGAATTCCTGGATCGGATTTCTGTTCTGACCGATACAATTAAAAACATTACCGACGTTTCTTATGTCCAATCGCCCGTTACATTGGAATATATGGTGGTCAGCGGACTGGGGCCCTTGCGGATTCCGTACATTCATTTAGGAGAAGCTGATCGATATAAAGAAGATTCAACTTTAGTGTATAAAACACCGGAACTTGTAGGTTCGTTTTTTGCACGCGACGGAAAGTCAGTTTGCTTCTACATCAAAACCACGGAAGGAATTTCAAAAGCGAAATCAGATTCTCTTCTTGCACGCATTGATCGCGCTGTAGCTGCGCATAAATTTGATGATACGTATACCGCAAGCAAAGCCAAAGGACAAAAAGTTTATCTCGAAAAACTGAGCGGAGAATTTGTACAGTTCTTCATTGCTTCCTTTTTGCTTGTCGTCCTCTTCCTTTGGATTTCTTTCCGATCATTTTGGGGCATTTGGGTACCTGTCGTAATTGTCCTCCTTTCCATTGTGTGGACGTTGGCGTTAATGACAGCCACCGGCAAAGCGCTTGATATCATGACCGTGCTTTTGCCAACGATGATGTTTGTTGTCGGCATGTCGGATGTAGTTCACATTGTAACAAAATACATTGAAGAATTGCGTGAAGGTGCCGCATCCAAATTCGACGCATTGATGAAAGCGATCAAGGAAGCAGGTTTTGCTACGTTCATTACGTTGATAACAACATCACTCGGATTCTTAACGTTGATCAATTCCAATATCATACCGATTCGCGACTTTGGCATTTACACATCACTGGGAGTTTTCATTGCGTTCGTTCTATCCTACTCCATAATGCCGCTTGTGCTTTTTCTTTTACCGGAACCGAAAATTGCGAACGTGAAACCTGAATCGGATTTCTGGAGAAAGCAATTGCATAAACTGCTTCGTTGGACACTGCGGAACAGAAAATCCATTGTCATTGGAACAATAATCATTACCGGCATCAGCATTTTCGGCATTACACGTATCGTACTGAACAATCATCTCATTGAAGGATTGACGCGAAAAGATGAACTGCGTCAGGACTTTGAATTCTTTGAGAAGAATTATTCCGGTGTTCGTCCGTTTGAAATATTAATCACTTTGAACGACACCAATTCTTCGCTGTGGAATAATGAAGAAATGCGCGCGATTGATAAACTGGAAACATATCTGCGCAATGATTTCGGTGTAGGTTTCATTATTTCACCCGCGTCTCTTGTTAAAGGAATGAACAAAGCGCTGAACAACGGTAATCCGGAAAGTTATGTTCTGCCTGCGAGCGAAGAAGATCTCACAAATGTGGTGGATCAGCTCGAGCAATTCCGCAAGCGAAAGGAAATGAAGAATCTCATTACCAAAAACGGTAAAGAGGCGCGCGTTACAGGAAAAATGGCAGATATCGGCAGCAAAGTATTTCTGGAAAGAGCTGCGGAACTGGATAAATATCTGCAAGCAAATCCTGACATGAAATGCATCAACGTACACTTGACAGGTGCAGCTTTGATGCTGGACAAGAACAACAAATACCTCGTTGACAATACGATTCAAGGCTTGTTGATTTCCATTCTTGTTGTTGCTTTGATCAGTGCGCTTGTACATCGTAATCTGCGCATGATGATCATTGCTATCATTCCGAATTTGCTGCCGATCCTGATCATCGGAGGAATCATGGGTTTCACCGGCATTGAAATGAAAAGTGCCACTTCAATTATTTTCTCAATCGCGTTCGGAATAGCGACTGATGATACAATTCACTTTCTCGCGCGACTCAAACTTGAAATTGCACAAGGAAAATCAGTGATGTATTGCGTGAAGCGATCTTTTCTGTCAACAGGAAAAGCAGTTGTTGTAACATCGCTTATACTGTGTGGCGGATTTCTCTCGTTAATCGGGTCCGGATTCGAAAGCACGTATTACTTCGGATTGCTGGTAAGTATCACCTTGCTTGTTGCTGTCGTTACGGATCTGTTGCTCTTCCCGCTGCTCGTAATCTGGCTGATAAAAGACACAAAAAAGGGCTGATCGAATCAGCCCTTTCCATTATTCCACTACAGGAACATCTGTAACAATTTCATCTTTCCGCTCCTTGCGTTTGATCGTAACAGGAATTCCGCCTGACACGCGCATATTAATGGAAGTATCCCAACCGGTGCAATACACATAGTAGTCGCCGTGCTTCAATCCTTCCACGTGAATGTGATCTTCACCAACAGTGCCGACAATGAGTAAATCATATTCGGTGGTTGGATTAGCCGGAGCATCCAAAGTATTGTACTTAATGAAAACACTGTCCTGATAGGCAGTTGTACTAACGATTGGCAATCCGTGATGTGCCGGTTTTACTACAAGAGTTGCATCTCCTCCCAATCCTTCTTTTGTGCAGGAAGTGAAAGCAATTGCTGCGATTGCAATGAAAAAAAACTTTCTCATGTGATATGGTTATTTATTGAATAAATATTCTGTTTGATCAAAACTCCAAGACAATCCGAACATTGCACGAAATGTCGCGGAAGGGTCGGAATCATGAGTTACTTCGTATAAAGGTAATTGAAAGCCGGTGTGCACTCCAAGCTGTCCGAAGAAAATATCAGTGCCAAAACCGCACATCAACATGCTCATTCCGGAATGCGATTCGTACACATCGTTAACGTACAAACCTTTTGTGTGTTCTCCGTAAAACTGAATCTGCGGGGCAACGCGGAATTTATCTTTGCTCCATTGCCAGAATACAGCGCCGTTAAGCGTGAAAGCGGGTTTCAATTGTTCTTCGAATTTATTCGTTCCGGAAAACTTGGAACTAACTGTAAACGATGAACCGAATTTTCCGAATCCAAGAACATGCTGGAGATAAATGATCTCATCCACACTTCCGGTGCCGTTCTGAAAATACAGATGCTTGCGCGCTCCGTTTGCATCACAAGCAGAAGCATTACCGGTTGGCAACTTCACACCTGCTCCAAGCACAAGACGTTGTTTGAAACGAAACTCATCATCTAATCTGCGCAGCAAATGATAACCGATAGAAACAGTTGCATCGCCCAACCCGGATGATTCGTTAAACACGCCATACATGCGCGATTTACTTTGCACCCATGACAATTGCACGCCAGCTTCAATTCTTCGATGAACAAAAATCCGCGCCCGCAGTTCAACAACCTTGAATGATTCAAAATCGCCTTTCTGCAAAGTCTGATGTTCTGTACCTGTGTGCTGCGGAGTATATGTCGGATCTATTCGGTAAGCCCCGCTTGGCATAAATGGTTGTCCACTGACATTTACTCGACTGAACAAACGATAGCGGTGCACCAACTGCAAGCTGCTTTGGTTATCATATGGTGTAATTCCGTTAAAGTTGCCGCAAATATCACAAGCAAACACTTCAGACGAAATATGCAACGCTATGAGAAGTAAGATTACCGTTCTCATTGTACATCCACCGAATAAATGAGCAGCAAACAAATCAGTCCGGTAACAATCCATGCTACACGATTGCGGTATGACTTCAGTTTCACTGTCAACTCATGAGATTCAATCTCATTTGAACGCAGAACTTTTGTCATTAGTGAAATTTCACCCAACTGTATAAACACAATTCCTGACAGCACCACTAATGCTGCGATGATCCCGTACGTAACGGGATTCCCAAGAAAATTCTCCATGAAAGAAAAAGTGAGCGGAACGTCCTTTCAGAAAATCCGCTCGTGCTTGTTAGTTCTGAACGCTGATCAGTGAAAACATATCACTGTAATTGTTCACAATGGAAGTTGCAGTCGCTCCCGGCATAGTTACATCATTTGTAACAGCCAGATCCAAAGTAGTTGGTGTTTTAAACCATTCTGCAGCGTCTGCCTTAACTGTTACCAACGGATTTCCTGTTGAAGTCACACTTAAATGCGTTGTCAACGGAATCGATACCCAACGCAACGCACTGTTAGCACCTGAAAAACCTCCTAAGTGGAATGTAACAGAGTTCGCAGCAGCAGTTGATTGCGGAGAAGTTCCTTCCATCTTCGCCATGATGTAACCTGTGCTCCAGGTCCAGAACATGCCGTTGGCAGGATCCAATGCACCCGTTTGCGCACCGGAAACATTGCGGGTGCTATCAACGCCTAATAGAAATGTCAGGTTGGTATAATGTCCGCCGGGTATATTGCTCAACGTGATTGTTTGAGAAGAAGTATTCGCTGCATTGATCAGAAAGTAACTATCCGGAACAGAATAGACATTGCCTACATCATCCGTAAGTTTAATATTGGTAACGTAGTACTTCAGCATGTTCACAGTGACCGTATCGTTATTCGCTGTTGGGTACGCTTCCACGCCCAACTCCAACAAACTGTCGCCGTACATTTGACGGAAATTGATCCGCGCTGATCCGGTTCCGGAATGATGATCATCATCCGCGGGATCTTGTCCGTCTTTCTTGCAACCGGCAAAAATCAATGTTGTTGCTACTGCAATCATAGCAGTAAAAAATATTTTCTTTTTCATCTGTAAGATTATTTTGAATTCATTTTGATTGTGTTTGAAAAGCAGAAATCAAAAGAACTCAGCATGGCGGATGATCAATTGCTAAAGGCAGAGAACCGGGTTGACCGGTATCAGAATTAAAATTCAAAATATTGAAAACAGAAAATATCGAAAATCCGGCAGATACATTTTCGCATGTCAAATTTACTTCATCTAACGTGCGCACTGTTTTTCCTGATTTTTCCGTTTGACCCTCGGCGGCATCCTGTTTTTTAAGCTGCTTGGCAAGATGACATTTACCGTTACACTTCATTTCAGGCTTTTCGCGATTAATGCAGAGAACTTTGGCGATGTAATCTTTATTGAGCAAATAATCGGCAACCACAACGCCGCGCGACATTGAACTGAAGAAAATGATGAATGCAAGAAGTAAACCTCCAAACGCTTTCATATTACAAAGATACGCAGCGTTTTTTCGTATTTGCATTATCTCCCTTGGATTTTAGCTATTACTTGCTGAAATCCTGCATCAGAAGCGAAAGCTGCAAAAACCGGGTCCGATTGAAGTCGCATCAAATCGGAAAACCCTAATTCAACGGCCTTATCCAAAGCAGGTATAACGAATTCACGCACTCCTAAACGGGCATAAAGACCCGCTTGCATATAAGCCCATTCCGGATTTTCAGGATCAACAATACTGTAAACCTTCACAAGCTTTTCTGCGGCATGTTGATTGTTCATGTTAAACGCCTGATTGCAGTACGTATAACATAACAAACTCACATAACCGCGCAAACGATCACGCATATACTTTTCAGGTCCATCAGATTTTGCGGTGAAATAACTTTCCGCATTTTGTCTCCACCAGGTTGTGTCGCGCGTAAGAACAGATTCCGCCAATACTTTTTGAAGATCCGCTTCGTTCTTTTCAATCCCCTTCCACTTCTGCTCATCGCTTTTTACACAACTTGAATTCTTCAGTTTATCATAACGTGATTCCAACAAACTCACAGAAGATAAATTCTTTTCGGCATGAATAGCGCTGAGAACAAGGTTTTGCTCCAGCAAACAACTCACTTTGGAAAGTGTATCGCATGCGTGAAGTACATACTGCGTCAGCGAATCTGCCATCTGATTCAGATCACCGGACATTGCTGTACCCGGCTGATAAAGAGAAACCATCAGCATCGCATTCTGCATAACAGGAACCGGAGGCCAATCGTGTTTACCATCGAATACTAACAATTCGTGTAATCCGGGTTTGCCTTCTTCAGCAACAATAAATTTTTTCAATTCGAGATAATTCATGTCGCCTAATCCTGCAACACCAATGAAAGCTAACGGTTGCAACGACTTCGGCGGAGCAGCTGAACATCCGATGACACCAGTAATATCCAATCGTGTTAATGCCACACCTGCAGCGACACGCGCACCTCCTGAAAATCCGCTGAGATAGATTCGCGCGGGATCGACATTGAATCTGCCCTTAACATCATTCACAATCTGATTCCCGATCTCAATTCCTGCTGCCGCTTCCATTCCATTCTTGTTGGAATTAGAGCCCACCAGAATAAAATTCCACTTATCGGCAATGGTCTGATACTGTCTCAGTGGCTTCTGTCCTTTCCCGTCAGGGGAAAAGAAAATCACAACAGGATACACGGAGTCGGGAACAGCGTTTACAGGAATGTAAACGGAATATGTAACAGCGGCATTTTGCTTACAGGAAACATCGCCGATTGTACCGGCCTCAATTACCGCAACGGATTGTTCTTCACTTGCAAGGGAATCAGATGAATCTGTTTCTGATGAATTACTACCGCAAGACGCCATAAGCAGAACTAATGGCAGAATATATTTGATCATGCCCAAAATTAATGATTCCATCGCGTACAAGATGACAATTCAGCGCATCTGTTATTATCTTGCAACATGATTATTCGCTTATCACTTTTTGCTGTTTGTTCCGCAATTGTTTTCGGAACTGCATCATGCGACACAAAGTCGTCCGATTCGGAAGCGTGTTACAAATGGGAATTCGACTCTGTTTCCACCAATTTCTCGCAATATGTTGATCCTTTCATTGGAACCGGCGGACACGGACACACCTTCCCGGGAGCAACAGCACCCTTCGGGATGGTGCAATTGAGCCCTGATACAAGAATTGACGGAAGTTGGGACGGTTGTTCGGGTTACCATTACGACGACTCGCTGATTTACGGATTCACACACACACATCTTAGCGGAACAGGTTGCAGCGATTACGGCGATATTATGCTAATGCCGGGAAGCGGAGAAGTGAAATACTCCAACGGAAATGACAAACAGCCTGCATACACTTCCACTTTCTCTCATCAAAATGAAAAAGCAGAAGCAGGTTACTATCAGGTAAAGTTGGATAACGGAGTGAATACAGAACTTACGGCTTCTCCGCGTGTTGGTGTGCATCGCTACACATTCAACGGAGCGGAACAACCGTGGATCATTTTAGACATGGCGCATCGCGATGAAGTTTTGGAATGCGAAATTGAAGTAGTGAATGATCATACCATCCGTGGCAAAAGATTTTCAAAAGCGTGGGCTACGAATCAGCAGTTATGGTTTTACGCGGAATTCTCTGAGCCTTTCAAACATCACTTTTGGTCGCAGGGAAAAACACTGCATACCGACAGTTCTTCTGCCAATGATGTGAAAATTGTTTTTCAATTCGAAAACATCAAAGGCGTTGAAGTGAAAGTCGCATTATCTCCTGTCAGTTCAGAAAATGCGAAGTTGAATCTGAATACAGAACCCGCAGAAATGAATTTCGATGCGGTGCGCGCAAAAACCAAAGCGCATTGGAACTCCGAGCTGAATCGAATTGAAGTGGAAACTGCAGATGAAGTGAAAAAGGAAATTTTCTACACGGCGCTTTATCACTGTTTCATTGCACCAAACGTGTATTGCGATGTCAACGGTGATTATCAGGGAATGGATCACAAAGTGTATCGCGATACAGTTCATCAACGTTACACGGTATTCTCACTTTGGGATACGTATCGTGCTTTGCATCCGCTGTTCACGATTGTACAGCAAAAACGCACCAATGATTTCATCAACACATTTCTGCAGCAATACAAGGAAAGCGGACGTTTACCGGTCTGGGAATTATCGTCCAACGAAACGGATTGTATGATCGGTTACCACAGTGTTTCAGTAATTGCAGATGCGTGGATGAAAGGCTTGACCGATTTCGATACCACACTCGCGTTGGAAGCGATGGTTTCTTCTGCCATGCAGGACAGAACTGGTTTGAAAGCATATAAAAGCTGCGGCTTCATTCCGGCTGAAGAAGAAGGAGAATCTGTTTCCAAGACACTTGAATACGCATATGACGACTGGTGCATTGCACAGTGTGCACAGCGCATGAAGAACGATTCTCTGTACCGTTACTTCTCCAAGCGCGCCAATAGCTGGAAAAATCTTTACAATCCGGAAACAGGATTTCTGCAAGCGAGAATGAACAACACGTTCATTACCCCGTTCAACCCATATGAGGTAAACTTTCATTACACGGAAGCGAATGCGTGGCAATACAGCCTCGCTGTTCAGCATGATCCGATCGGATTACTGAGAGTAATGGGCAGCGCAGAAAAATTCGAGACGCATCTTGATTCACTTTTCTCGGCGTCGACAAAAACAACAGGCCGAGATCAGGCTGATATCACGGGCTTGATCGGACAATATGCGCATGGCAACGAGCCGAGCCATCACATGGCGTATCTGTATTCTATAGTTGGTCGTGATGACAAAGCACAGAAAATCGTGCATCACATTTGCAACACGCTGTACAAAGCAGAGCCTGATGGCTTATCAGGCAATGAAGATTGCGGTCAGATGAGCGCATGGTATGTCTTGAGTGCTTCAGGATTTTACTCCGTAACTCCGGGCAAACCTGAATTTTTCATTGGCAGTCCGCAGTTTGATAAAGTTGTGTTCAATCTTGAAAACGGAAAAACATTTACACTGGTTGCGGAGAATGCGGTTGTAACTAATCCGTATACCATCGTAACAACTAAAAATCCTATCGGCAACAACGTGCTTCCGTTTTCAGTAATCATGAACGGCTCGCAGCTTGACACGAAGAAAACCGGTGAACCTCCCGCGAATAACAACAAACCGTACTTTGTTTGGACAGAACCGCAAACTGCGGTCACGCCATGGATCACGGGCGTAACGGGAAGAACATTCACTGATAAACTGACTTTGAAAATGCAAGCGATTGAACAGAGCCAGGAAATCTATTATCAAGTGAACAATACTGATTGGGCGAAATTCGTAGCGCCTGTTACAATTTCAGATAACAGCACAATAAAGATGTACGCGTTTTCGAATGGCACGCGAAGCGACACTGCAACTGCACAGTTTTTCAAAGCGCCGGCATGGAAAAGCATTCAGATCCGTAATGCGTACGCGCCGCAATATTCCGCAGGAGGTGATCGTGCATTGATAGACGGATTGAAAGGAACTACCAACTTCAGAACCGGGTTGTGGCAGGGATATGAAGGCACGGATATTGATATTACGATTGACATGGGCAGCAGCAAGACCATTGATTCTATTTACATCAATTTCCTTCGCGATGAGAATTCATGGATATTCCTTCCGGTGAAAATAGAATACAATCTCAGCGACTTGCCGAACGCTTATCCCGAACCGATGATGATCAATGAAAAACCTTTAAGAAGTATTGCGGATGCGGCAAACGGAAATTTACAAGTCGCCACGTACGGAGGACAAATGAACAAATCAGGTCGTTACCTTCACATTACAGTTTCTGGAATCGGCAAATGCCCGTCAGGACATCCGGGAGCAGGAAAACCCGCTTGGTTGTTTGCCGATGAAATTACGATTGTAACTAAATAAAACGTTACTTTTCAATTCAGTTAATTACGGAATCAGATGAACAGAAAAACTTTCATAAAGACCACAGCAATGGCAGCGGCGTTAACAGGAGTAGCTGGAAAATTATCCGCGCAGGGAGAAGAACCAAAAGTTGTGAAGAACAATCCTAAAAGTAAAAGCGGTCTTCCCATTGTGATTTCTACTTGGAATCATGGCATTGCAGCTAATGAAGCAGCTTGGAAAGTATTGAGCGAAGGCGGTAATGCACTTGATGCAGCAGAACGCGGCGTATGGATAGTGGAAGCAGATCCGAACAACACCAGTGTTGGCTTAGGAGGTTTTCCTGATCGTGACGGAATTGTAACGTTGGATGCATCAATTATGGTTGATGGCGGTCAAGCCGGAAGTGTTGCGTTTGTGCAGGGCATTGAACATCCGATTTCATTGGCTCGCGCTGTGATGGAAAAAACGCCGCACGTAATGATGGTTGGCGAAGGTGCAGAACTGTTTGCAGAATCCATCGGAATGAAACGGCTGAAGAACAAACTCACACCGACAACGGAAAAAGCCTGGCAGGAATGGCTGAAGGAAAAAAACTACAAGCCGATCATCAATATTGAAAATCACGATACAATCGGATTACTGGTGATTGATCAGGACGGAGCAATGGCAGGAGCTTGTACTACAAGCGGACTTGCGTGGAAAATGCATGGTCGTGTAGGTGATTCGCCGATCATCGGCGCAGGACTATTTGTTGATGGCGATGTAGGCGCTGCAACATGCACAGGTCTTGGCGAAACTGTTCTGCGCACACTTGCATCACACGTTGCTGTTGAAGAAATGCGTCGCGGAGCAACACCGCAAAGTGCGTGCGAAGAAGCGATCACCCGCATCGTAAAAAAGCATCCGAACTTCAAAGACTTTCAGGTTGGAATTCTCGCCGTAAATAAAAAGGGAGAGCACGGTGCTTACGGTTTGCACAAAGGATTCAATTACGCTTTGTATCAGGACAAGAAGAATGAGTTAATCGATGCGGATTCTTACGTGAAGTAATTTAAACTTTGACTCATTTGCCTGTTGAGTAATTTGAGGATTGAATCATTTGAAAATTGAATCTTTTACATATGTACGTTGCAGGAATAGACATAGGCGGAACAAACACTGAAATCGGTTTGGTTTCAAAAGAGGGAAACATTGTCTTTTCGGAAACGATTTCGACTACGGGACACAACACGCCCGAAGATTTTGTTCGGGAGGTGTCGAAAGTCATTGAGCGTGCTTGCAATCAACACCAAGCGACACTTAATGCTATCGGTATCGGAGCGCCGAGTGCTAATTATTTTTCAGGCAGCATTGAATTCGCACCGAATATGCCGTGGCAAGGAATAATTCCGTTGGTAAAATTATTTTCGGCTGCGCTGAATAAACCTGCGTTCATTACCAATGATGCCAACGCTGCTGCAATAGGAGAGCAAGTTTTTGGCGCAGCCAAAGGAATCAAAGATTTTATTCTTGTTACATTAGGTACAGGACTTGGCAGCGGAATTGTTGTGAATGATCAACTCGTTTATGGTCATGATGGTTTCGCAGGAGAACTCGGTCACGTGATCATAGAAGAAAACGGCAGGCAGTGTGGATGCGGTCGTAAAGGATGTTTGGAAACTTATGTTTCTGCAACCGGCGTAGTATGGAGCGCAAGAGATTTGATCAGAAGCGGAAAGCAAATCGCAGGTATCACATCCATAGAACACATTACAGCACGAGATGTGGCAACTGCTGCAGCACAAGGTGATTTGAATGCATTAATGATCATTGATGAAACAGCACGCAAACTGGGTTTCGCTCTGGCAAATGCCGTTGCCATTACAAGTCCGTCTCACATTTTTCTCTATGGCGGTGTAGCGAAATCAGGAGACACGTTGTTAATACCGACACGAAAGTACTTTGCGCATTATTTACTGCGCAACTTTGCCGGCAAAGTGAAAATTGAGTTGTCCATGCTTCCTGATAATGCCGCAGTTCTTGGAGCTGCTGCATTAGCTTGGAAAGAAATTACGTCTTAGAATGTATCTCCTGCAATAATTTCACATTATGATCGTTGAAACTATTGCTTGACCAAAATGATGCGATACGCCATAATCATAATCTACTGTTCTCTCACAATGTTGAGAGCGCAAAACCTAATTTCCAACCCGGGTTTTGAGACGATAGATACTTCATTCACATTACCGAATCCTCCGCTCGATACATTCGATCGCCATAACATTCCCGGTTGGTTCAATCCCAGTTTCGGCACAACCGATTACTACAATTCCGATGGTAAACATCCTTATTGCGGTTCACGATTCTTTGGTAAAGACATGAAAGCGCACAGCGGTGTAGGGTTCGCAGGAATATACATTGAGAGAAGTAAGTGGAAAGAATACATTGCATTCAACCTGACTGATACACTCAAAGCAGGTCAGAATTATCACTTCTCCATGTGGATCGCTATCAGTCCGAAAAGCCGATACGCAATGCAATCCATGCAACTCGAGTTTTGGGATGTGCCGTTTATAAAGATTCTTGGCACGAACGATGCTTATCCGCGAACCAATCCTATGTTCCAAGGAGTAAATATTCCCGGAACCAGTCGAAGTACTATGGTCGGAAACTGGACACAAATTTCTATTGATTTTACTGCGGTAGGCGGAGAAACATCTGTAATGTTCGGCTACTTCGGAGATTACTGGCAATCCATTTCACTCCCTGAAACCGCCAAGAATAAATCCAGCGATCCCTATTGCTATTACTACATTGACGATTTGGAATTAATCGCAACTTCGGGTCCGCCGATACCACGCAACACTGTTTCGCGTCCGATTATTTATTTTGACACTGATAAAGACGTCATCAAAAAACAATACTTTGTTCCACTTGATTCTGTAGTGAACGTAATGAAAACAGACGCGCGCCTGAAAATTATCATTAACGGTTACACCGACAGCGTTGGTAATGTGGAAGACAATCTTGATCTGTCGAGACGCCGAGCTGAAGCAGTAAAAAAATATATAGTTGATCGCGGCATAAGTGAAACACGAATCACGACTGCCTGGTATGCAGAATCGCGACCCGCAGGTGAAGAGAATGCCATGAATCGGCGAGTAGAATTTATTTACGTCAGACCAAAATAATTCCCGCCAGTACCTGAACCGTTGAAATCTTCCTGAATAAGGCTCAAGTAGCATTGGATATTTCCATATTTGCTATCTAACTTTGAAAACAAGAAAAACACAACTCATGAAAAAGCTATTCATTGCCTGCCTTATCATCGTTTCCTCTGCAACAGTAATCACTTCCTGCAAATCCGGTGAAACAAAAACTGCTTATCAGTGTCCGATGAAATGCGAAGGTGAAAAAACTTACGACAAGCCGGGCGAATGTCCGCTTTGTAAGATGGAATTGAAAGAAGTAAAGTAATTTCTTCTTATGCGACGGTTAATCAAAGGCATTCTCCATCGCACCTGGAAACCTTATGTTAAATGGTATCTGAAATCGCCCCGCTCTTACAAGTGGGGCAACATCAGAATTATTATTCAGCCTGAGGTTTTTCATCCGGGATTTTTCTTCAGTACAGCATTTTTACTGAAGTATATTTCGGGCTTACGAATTAACAATCTGAACATTCTCGAAATCGGTTCAGGAAGCGGACTTGTGAGTGTATATTGTGCAAAGCAAGGTGCGACTGTCACAGCTAGCGACATCAATCCTGCCGCTGTTGAAAACACCAAGTCAAATGCAATTGCCAATCAAGCTAAAATCAATGTGATTCAATCTGATTTGCTTACTGCTATTGCTCCGCAAATTTTCAATTTGATATTAGTCAATCCGCCTTACTACAAAAAAGATCCTATAACACCGGGAGATCATGCATGGTATTGCGGGGAGAACCTCGAATATTTTCACAAGCTTTTCTTACAGTGTAAAGCCTTCGTGAATGAATCATCGGAGATCGTAATGGTATTGTCCGACGAATGTGATATCGCCGGAATTAAGTCCATTGCTAAAAAAAACGGATGGAAGGATGAATTAAAAAAAGAAAAACTGATTCGGTGGGAAAAGAACTTTATCCTTAGCTTCACACTTTCGCACTAAACAATGTCGCAGGCTGAAAACAAACCCATTCAGACAATCGCGTCAGGTACAACCGCTCACGCCGTGTTGTCTACCCTGATGTACTTCGACTTGTTCCGTCACCCGTTAACCATTGATGAAATTCAACATTATTGTCAGTGGAGAGCAATTACTCTTTCGGAAACAGCAATAGCTATCGAAGAGCTCAGTGCAGGAAATCTGATTCAACACAAAGACGAATTTTATTTTCTGTCCGGCTCTGAAGGATTCATCAATCTCAGAAGAGAACGAAACGATCGTGCCGCACACTACAGCAGCAAAGCCGTTAAATGGTCTAAGTTCATTTCCGGATTCCCGTTTGTACGTACCGTTTGCATCAGCGGCTCATTATCGAAAGGCACGATGGACCGCGACGGCGACATTGACTACTTTATCATCACCGAGCCCGGTAGATTGTGGATCGCACGAACTTTTCTGATTCTCTTCAAGAAGATGTTTCTCTTCAACTCGAAGAAATATTTCTGCGTGAATTATTTCATCGACACAGATCATCTTACCGTTCCCGATCACAACATCTTCACCGCAACGGAAATTGTGTTTGTCAAAGCCATGCGCGATAATAATTGGTTCGGAAAATTCCGCGAATCCAATCGCTGGGTAAAACACTTTTATCCGAATACGGAAAGCGCAAATGAATCAATTCCGGTTACAACAAACGGAACACTCAAACGAATTGCAGAGAAATTGCTGAACGGAACTGCAGGCGAATGGATTGATGAAAAATTCATGCGCATTACGTTGAATAGATGGAACAAAAAGTTCCCGGATCGGAATCCTTCTGAATTTGAAGTGGATTTCCGTTCACGACGGAGCGTTTCCAAACACCACCCGCAAGGTTTTCAACGTATCGTTTTGAAAAAACTTGAGGCACCAAGAACTGAACTCGAAAAGCTGCACAATATCCGCATAGACGCGCGCATAATGGAATGGTCCGCGTGATGGTGATACCCTCTGAATTTACGATCTTTACGCTGTGAAAATTCTATTCTCACATTCTTACTTCATGCGGTTCGATCCCAAGCAATGGAATCTGGGTCAACCGTATCCGCCATTGGGAACCATTCTCGCTGCAGCTGTTCTGCGTGAAGCAGGGCACGAAGTGGAACTGTTCGATTCTCAGTTTGCGCATTCTGCTGAAGAAGTTATTCCTTACTTCGATCGTTTCAAACCTGATGTGTTTGTTGTATACGATGATGGTTTCAACTACCTGACAAAAATGTGTCTCACCAACATGCGGGAGGCCGCGTTTCGTATGCAGGAAATAGCAAAGGAGCGTGGTTGCACAGTAATTACCAGCAGCAGCGATTCAACAGATCATTACAGCAACTACATTGAACACGGTGCTGATGTTGTAATTCGCGGAGAAGCGGAAATGACGCTGTTGGAACTGACAGAAAAAATCAGTCGCGATGATAATCGATTTGATTCAGTAAAAGGAATTTATTTCAATTCTGCTGATGGAATTAAACAATCACCGCCTCGGGAAGTAATGAAAGATCTTGATCAGCTTCCGCGCGCCGCGTGGGATCTGGTTGACATGAAAAAATATCAGGACATCTGGCGATCGCATAATGGCTATTTCACCATCAACATGGCTACAACACGCGGATGTCCGTTCAAATGCAATTGGTGTGCAAAACCGATTTACGGCAATCGATACAATTCAAGATCGGCATCAAATGTTGCTGAAGAGCTGTTATTCCTCAAAGAAAAATACGGCTTTGATTACATCTGGTTCTGTGATGACATTTTCGGTCTCAAGCCCGGATGGGTGCATGAATTCGCCAATGAAACACAAAAGCGAAATCTTAAAATCAGCTACAAGATTCAATCACGCGCAGATTTGCTGGTGCAGGAGAATTACGTGAAAGATCTTGCCGTTTCCGGTTGCGACAATGTGTGGATGGGTGCTGAGAGCGGTTCACAGAAAATTCTGGATGCGATGGACAAAGGAACAACCATCGATCAGATTCGCAATGCAAATGCATTACTCAAGCAAAATAAAATAAAAACAGCCTTCTTCCTCCAGTTCGGATATCCCGGAGAAACCATGGAAGATATTGAGAAGACGATTGAACTACTGAACGAATGTCAACCCGATGATATTGGTATTTCCGTTTCTTATCCGTTGCCCGGAACGCCATTCTATGAACGTGTGAAAGAGGAGTTGAAACAGAAACAGAATTGGAAAGATTCTGATGATTTGCATCTCATGTTCCGCAATACGTATCAACCTGAATTCTATAAACAGTTACACAGATTCGTTCATCGCAATTACAGAAAAAAACAGGGCGTTACAAGTTTAAAAAAACTCTTCACAGCTCCCGGTGCGCTGAGAAAAAGCGACTCAAGAAGAATTGCATCACTCGCTTACTATTTTCCGGTCGTGTGGATGGAAAAACGCAAACTCAAGCTACTTGCGGCGCATGGCAACTGAAAAAGCCTTCGATAAAGCAGCGCTTAACTACGACAGTGAATTCACTGATACTGCCGTGGGAAGATTGCAACGCAATCGCGTGTGGAATTATCTGCGTGCTAATTTTTCTTCTTCTGAATTCCCTCGCGTGCTTGAACTCAATTGCGGAACAGGCGAAGATGCTATCTGGCTTTCACGACACGGATTCAGAGTTGTTGCAACAGATCTGTCTTCTGAAATGATTCAAATCGCAACACGAAAAGCTGAAATCGCGAAACAGAAAATCGAATTTGATGTATGCAGTTTTGAAGATATCGGAAACAAATTCGCTCCCGGATCATTTGATCTCGTTCTTTCGGATTTCGGCGGATTGAATTGCATTGATGAAAAACAAATCCGTTTGCTGGCCGAAAATCTTTCAGTAATGTTACGTCCCGGTGGTCGATTTGTTGCGGTGGTGATGAGCGATGATTGTACGTTTGAAAAATTATATTTCAATCGAAAAGGCGAACGAAACAAAGCCGTACGTCGTAAGGACAAAAACGGAACTGCCACGGTAATTGAAAACGAAACATTCACTACATGGTATTACAGTCCTGATAAATTTTCAGCGCTGGTAAATCACGTTTTCACAACACGTAAAACCAAAGCAGTTGGATGGATGATTCCTCCAAGCTACCTCAATGCATATTTCGTAAAGCGGCCCGGATTATTGCGAACTCTTAACATAATTGAAAACACAATAGGAAATATGTCGGCATTTGCACGAAAAGCTGATCATTTTCTGATTGATCTTGTTCGCAAATAAGTCAACAGAACACCGAACATTACCCTATTCTGCTTTACATCAGAGTTCCTTCTTATCTTCACGAAGTGAAAATTCTGCTCACACACGGTTACTTTCTGAATGAAGATCCCAAGGAAAAGGCAATCATGAAGCCTTATGTACCGCTGGGAATTCTGAGTATATCTGCGTATCTGGAAAAACATGGATTTGAAAACGATGTTTTCGATTCTACATTTTCCTCGTTCAATGAACTGTGCGAATATCTCCTGAAAAATAAACCCGACACAGTTGCGCTTTACACAAACCTGATGACGCGGATTAACGTTATCAGAATTATCAAATTCATCCGTACAACTCCGGAATTAGCGCAATCGAAGATAATTCTCGGAGGCCCCGAAGTACGACAGCATGCAGAGCGTTTGCTGAAATGCGGAGCAGATTTCATTGTAATCGGTGAAGGAGAAGAAACAATGTTCGAATTGTGCAGTGCGATTCGTAACTCAGCGTCTTTTGAAAGTATCAAAGGTATTCAGTGGAAGAAGAATGATACAATCGTCATCAATGCAGAACGCGAATTACTGAAAGACATAGACGCACTTCCATTCCCGAACAGGAAGAAAGTAAATCTTCAGAAATATTTCGACACATGGAAATCCGCTCATGGTGAAAGTTCTGTTTCTGTCAGCACAATGCGCGGATGTCCATACACGTGCAAGTGGTGCAGTCGTGCTGTTTACGGAATGTCTTACCGCAGAAGAAGTCCTTCATTAGTAGCTGATGAAATTGAGTGGTTGCAGAAGAATTACACTTTTGATTCCATCTGGTTCGTTGATGATGTATTCACGATAAATCCGAAATGGATGCGTGAATTCGCAGCGGTGATCGCCGAAAGAAAACTTCAGGTTCGATATGAAATTATTTCACGAGCTGATCGCCTGAATGAAGAAATGCTCGTGTTATTGTTGGCAACAGGTTGCTTCCGCATTTGGATAGGCGCGGAAAGCGGATCACAGAAAATCATTGATGCAATGGATCGTCGCGTTGATGTAAACAAAGTACGTGAGATGATACGTCGCACACGTGAACTCGGAATGGAAGCAGGAACGTTCATCATGCTTGGTTATCCCGGAGAAACTGAAGAAGATATTTATGAAACGGTGAATCATCTCATCG